>NZ_JAGQCQ010000140.1:0-9165 GCF_024346275.1 Cyanobium sp. BA20m-p-22 | reverse complement strand
CTGGCGCCAACCCGAAGAAGTGTGGATTAACAAGCCACCGGAAGAGAACGAACTGGCCCTGGAGTTAACGTTGATGCAGGCCGCCTGAGTGGCAGCCCAGGAGTGACATCTTTCCTGAAAGTCACCGAAATAAGACCCAAGCCGCGAAAGTTCTTGAAAAAGAATTTAAGAGAATGTCTTTAGCATTTGCAGAGCTGCAAGCTCTAGAGCACGGGATGCATTGCTCTTCCTGCATTCGCGACTACACCGAAAATGCCCGCTTCTGCTCAGGCTGTGGAGCGGCATTGGTCGTCGTTCAGCAAGAATATATCGAAGCCTTAGTGCTTGCAAAGCACCCATGGCTAGCCAAAAATAGGCTTGAGCTCAGGGAAAGAAAAAGTCAATGGGAGGAACTGACTGCCGACCAAGAAAAGCAAAATGCTGAGCGACAAGAAGAAAGCAGACAGCTAGTCAAATCTATTGCCAAAAGAGCAGCAAAAATTTCCATAAGGGGGGTGGGAAAGGGCCTAAGCTTCCTCGGCAAGACAATAGATAAACCATAAAATAATAACTATTAAACTCATAAAGACACCAGACGGCAAGAGCCGACTCGGGCAGCACAGCATTAAGCCCTGCAGCGCAATTTGTTAGAATAGAATGCTTAGCCTGATATATATCAGGTGCCGAGATGGCGCTGCCGGATAATCGCCAAATGCTATTAGCCACTCGACTCAGCCAAGGCTGCATCTGGCACTTCTACCTCTGGGCAAATCGCATCCACCGCCTGCCGGGCTGCGCTGATCACCTGCAGCAACACCTTGGGGGATTCGCGCAGCACTGATATCCAACTCTGGAGATAGGCGGCGTGATTGGAAAGCTCACAGCCGATCTGCAGCCGCTGCCCCAGCAGAACGCTGCCCAGCTCAGCCACAAGCTCTTCTCGGGCATAGCTGCTGGAGCCAAAGGCGCCGGATTGATCCCGCTTAAGCCGCGACTCGTGGCCGGTGGAATGAATGGCCTCGTGGCCCCAGGTGGCATAGAGCGCTGCAGCACCGTGGAAGCTCTCGCGCAGCGGCAGCTGGATGCGATCGGAGCTGGTGGAATAAAAGGCCCGCTCACCACCCCAGCTGGCTGACACCGGCCAAGCAGAGAGAACGTGCTCGGCGCGGGCGATCGGCTCAATTCCCGGCCGGGCCTCTGGGGCCGGCATGCGTGCGGCGATCAAGCCAGCCAAGGCATCACCTTCCAGATCGCAGGCATTGAAAACCGGCACTGGCCGGTAACTGGCCCAGCTGTGGGGCACCTTCTCGCCAGAGGAAGCCTCCTTCTCGCTGGAGTGCAGCTGGGGCCGCAGGATCCGAACGGACTTTGAGCGCTTGCGGGGGAAGATGCCCAACTTCTTGGCCTCCCCAAAGCCGCACCAGAAGGGCAGATCGGCGCCACGCATAGCCATGCCGAGCTCAAAAAGGATTGGATTGCTGCCGCGGTAGGCACGGCCTGTGAGCAGATTGATGTGAATACCACCGGTGTGGCAATCCCAGGGCTTACGCCATGGCGTGCTGCCGGCTTCTAAGAGCTCGATGAGATCACGCACCATCGCATCTTCTGGCGAGGGGCCTGAGCTCTTGCGGCGTGACTTTGGTGATGCGGCCATTGGATAGGAGCGCAAAGGACGTGAAGTGACTGCGCCGGTGAGGGCAAGGGCGGCGTTAGCCGCTCGCGTAGCCCTTGCGCCACCTGCGAACACTGAAGTTCCCTGCGCGTATCACCCCTCAACAGCCACTGGCTTGCGTGGCTCAGACCGCTGGGGCTGCCAGAAAGGCAGAGCAGAGCAGGTGGAAGCGAGAGCAAAAAGGCAAGCCGCCACTGGCGCAAAGCCGGCGGCTTGCCTGGATTGCCGGCTCAGAGGTGCGCTACCTCCCTGGGGAGCAGAACCCGGTGCATCTGGGCCGCTGCCAATACTTCCTGGCGATAGAGCTCTTCTCCAGCGGCGCAAAGTGCTGAATCGATGGCATCGATGCGTGCCAGGCACGCTGCGATGGCGGGCAACACCTCCTCTTCTAAGAGGGTGATTTCCTCTTCTCCATAGGGCTGCTCGCTCCAGGTGCGGCGCAGGGGCAACCCGCGGCGCAGCATCAGCACCACCTCAATCGAGCGGAGGGTGGATTCGAGCAGCAGGAAGGGATCTTCTTCTGGCCGGCAGAACTTGGACTGGGCAGCTAGTGATGCCATGACTTTCGGCGCCAGGTGTGGCGCAGCGATGGGACCGAACCCAGCGGCGTACTGACGCAGGAAGGAAGCACAATGGAGAGGACCCGAAGTAAGCCCCACAGGGCTAGGCCCAGCCAGGGCAAGGCTTCTGCAAAGGTCAGATCAAGGCAGGAGCGATCAGATCTTTCGCAAGCGCGGCTTATTGAGGTGATGTACCGCATGCACCACCACGCCAAAAAGCCCTGAGCGATCAAAGAGGTCTAGGTCCAGCGGAATTGCTGCCTCTCCTGGCCTCACCGGCTCAAGCAGCCACTGCTCCCCCTGGCGCAGCAGCGGCCGCAGCAGGAAGCTGCCCTGATGGGCTACGACAACAACGTGGCCGGCGCGTTGCCTAATTGTCGCCGTGCAGTGGCCTGGCCCACAAAGCCGAAGGCACACCCACAAAGAAGACGCAGCGGAATCACCGCTGCGCGGAAGCCTGCGGCTACACAGATCCCGAGAGCCACCTCATGCCGTCAGGAGGCGCCTTCCTGCATGCAGGGCTACAACTGCCAGCTGGCTGTCGACAGCGACCACCAGGTGATCGTGGCGGTCGGGGTGAGCAACCAGTCACCGGACTTTGAGCACCTCGAACCCATGCTGGAGCGCATCGTTGCAAGCGCCGGAGCGCTGCCGGATGTGATGACGATGGATGCGGCTTACTGTAGTGAGAACAATGTCAACGTCTGCGCGGATCAGGGCATAGATGCTTACATCGCCACCGGCCGGCTCCCGCATGGGCAAAAATTACCGCCGAAACGCGGCCAACTGCCCAGAGACGCCAACACCAAGACCCGCATGGCCCGCAAGCTCAGGAGCAAGAAGTGGGATCGAGGATCTACGCCCAGCGCAAAGCGATCGTGGAACCGGTGAACGGGCAGATCAAGGAATGTCGGAGTTTGCGGCGCTTCCTGCTGCGGGGATTGGAGAAGGTGAACGGCGAGTAGCACCTGATTGCCGCCACCCACAACCTGCGCAAATTATTCAGATACCGCCGATCACAGCAGCAGGAGCTGGCTGTAGCAACGGGATGAGGTGCAGTAACCCTGGCAATGAGCCGAGGGCTGAGCCATTCCAACATCGATAGGGGCCAAAAAAGTCAGAAGAACAGAGCTGCGGTCGTTCGGCTAGCTACGATCTGCTGTCAGCTCGGCCCCTCTATGCTCTATTGGCAACAAACTCCTAGGATGGAAGAGCTCGCGATAACCCAACTAATTTGACGACCGTTAGTGTCATTACTCCGACCAGGCTTTTACCTGATCGATTGTCTATGCTGAGCAATCTAAATCGCAGTCTAGCTGAAAATAGCTGCAATATTGAACATGTGATTGTCGTTGATGGCAACGACCTCGAAGCCCTGCCTGCCGAGCTTGCCGCCAACGCCACAGTGATTGCTTCTGCCCGGCCGATTGGTCAGGCGGCAGCTCGCAATCTTGGCCTGCTTGTTGCTCGGGGAGAGTGGATCACCAGTGCTGACGACGACGACTGGCTTTACCCCCATTCCATCGACAAGCGCCTGGCCGCAATCAATGGCCAGGCTGGGGCCCTGTGGGCAGCCGGTTATTGCACCGATGATCTAAAAAATGATCCCGCCATTGTGGCCGCTGGACTATGCTTGGCGGGTGATGTCTGGCGAGCCTGGCCATCCCCCCATGACAGCATTCCATTGGGGCCAACCACCCTGCTTGTACAGGCTGCCCTGCTAAAGTGTGTCGGAGGTTGGATGGGTCTGCCACAAGGTGAAGATGTGGGCATGATGATCGCGGTTACAAGTAGTGCAGCAGGCGTACTAATTTCTGATTATGTCTATCACATACGCCTCCATGTAGGCCAGATGACCAAATCAGCTTGGTTTGATGATTTGGAGCTTTTGTCGCGCCGATCTGCTTGGGAGCGCGGTCAAACCATCCTCTCTCAGCAGCTTGCAAGTTATTCAGTGCCGCTGATTCGCCAGCGCATTGCCACTCTTTGATTATCTCAAACCTGTGAGCAACCCCTCTCTGCTACCTATCGCTGGCCGCGAAGCCGAAATCCTCGCCCTGGTGCAGCTGCAGCAGCCGATATTTCTACCCACCACCAATCTCAAGCTGGAGCAGCTTCGTTCAGGCTTTGCCTGTGCCCTGCACATGCACTAGCCCACGATTCCAGCCGGTGCTAATGGAGAGCTGATCTCCCATCTCCAGTACATGGTTGAGCATCCCGGCGAGGGTGACAACCACAACCCTGAAGCCTTCGCCCATTGCTATCGGCGTTTGGCCGACATCATTCCCCAGTTGCTTGCTGAGGGCGCTAATCCGCGGATCATGCTGGATTACTCCGGCAATTTGCTGTTGGGATTTCAGCAGATGGGTCGCTAGGACATCCTCGACGCGCTGCAACGGCTGGCCTGTGAACCTGCCCTTCAAACCCATGTTGAGTGGCTCGGCACCTTTTGGAGCCATGCCGTGGCCCACTCCACGCCAATCCCCGATCTCAAGCTGCAGATCCTGGCCTGGCAGCATCACTTTGCGGCCATGTTTGGTGATGCATCTGCCAAACCACCCAGACACGCTCTACGAATTCAATAAGGCCCTGCGGGAGTGCGGCTTGCACGGCGACAATTAGTTAGGCGGGCGCGCCTACGTAGTTGACACCGGGCAGGTTAAGGCAGCAGCGATCAGATCTTTCGCAAGCGCGGCTTATTGAGGTGATGCACTGCATGCACCACCACACCAAAAAGCCCTGAGCGATCAAAGACCTCCAGGACCAGCGGAATTGCTGCCTCTCCTGGCCGCACCGGCTCAAGCAGCCACTGCTCCCCCAGGGCTGATTCAAAGTCTCAGTATGGGTTGGGTTGTGGCTGACGCCGTGCCATCGCCAGCAGCACCTTGATGTCATGCATCACCGCTTGCATGCCGGCTCGGATTGATTGGAAACCGGCCAGCCTCAGCAGGTTCATGGCCGCGGTGCGCAGCGTGCCCATCGCGCCAGCGCCATTGCCCCGGTAGCGGTGGGCATCTTCATGGAGCTGGGTGTCCCTAACCCAGTGCCAGCATTCAATGCTCCAGCGGTCGCGTACCAGTCGCAGCAGGGCTTCTGGGGTGGTGCGCAGGCTTGTGAGAAACAGGTGGGTCGCCCGAAATGGCTTGCCATCACGGATGCCATCGGCGGTCATCTCCACTATCCAGCTGGTGCCGATCCAGGCCTCACGGATGTGCTCTGGGGCTTGTTTGGCGCGTAGGGTCCAGGTGATGTTGCGTCCGTGGCCGATCTCGTGATCCATTGCCACAAAAGGGATGTGACGCTTTCCCTGGAACTGGGATTGAATCTGGCGATACAGCGTCTTCTGGTTGCCCTTGACCGTCAGGAGGAAGTCGGCCCCCTGCTCCTGGAGCTGCCGAAAAACGGACGCTGGGTATGCAAGGCATCCGCCTGGATCAGAACACCCTCAAGATCCAGCTCGCCAAGGAGCTGCCTCAGCACCGCTCGTTCGTGGTTCTCCCCGGTGGCGTAGCAGGCCTGGCTGTAGCCATCAGGCTTCTGCGTAGCAGTTGGCCAGCCCCAGGGCAGCTGAATACAGCGTCACCTGGGCAATGAACGCGGATCCGCCACCGGCCGTGGGCTCAATCGAGCCTCTCAAGGTCTTGCCATCACAGACCAGCTGGTCGAGATCGCTTGCCCCACCTGGGATCTGAGCAATTGTCCAGTCCCTGATTGCAGTGCACAGGGCAGCCACGTCAACCTGCCGAAAGAAGTAGCGGAAAGCTGAATCCGAGGGCGGTCGCCGCAGCTCCAAACCCAGCGACTCGGTGAGAACACAGTGGTGACGTATGGCAAAGCGCTCAAGATCGCGCAGGCTTTGGCAGCGGCTCAGGATGCCCAGTACTGCCACCAAAAGGAGGTACCAGACAGGAATGCGCACTCCACGACGCATCCGAGCATCCGCTATCGCCTTGAGATAGCTGATTAGGTCGAGATCGGTTGCAGCAGACTCGCTTTTGAGCACAGGGAGGAGGCGATTCCGCCGACTCAACTCATGCTGACAGCACTAGCAAGGATGGTTGTGACAGACTTTGAATCAGCCCTGCGTGCTCCATAGGCAGTTTTAGTGAATATCCGACGACTTTTCTGGTGATTGAGCACAGTCTGCAACGGTTAGGTGCACTTGGTTTCGAGCTTCTCGAAGGCTGATTGCCACGGTCCGCCAGCGCCTCAGTGAAGCTTTGGCGCAGCCGATGGAGCATCCCATCACTTTTGACCGTGTGCAGCCAGGGCCTACGTCTTAGGCGAAGCCCATCTCACAGCGCTTGAAACGGCACCCACACAGGAAAGCGCGGGTGGCACTCTGTTATGGTCGCAGAGATACAAGGGAACGCCTTTGGTGACATTGCCGTGAGTGATCACCTCTCAGCTTCAAACTACCTGTCTATCCAGCAATATCAGCTATGCTATGCACATTGAACACGGTCATTCCTTCAGGGATTCGTGAGCACACTTCAATAGATGATGGAAGTGGGTTCTCTACGCGGCGAGAGAGCGCCTTGGACTAGGACAGCGCGCACCTGCCAGCAGCTCCAGAGGGTGACAGGTGGGTTTTGGACCATGCTGGTGACCCGTGGTATCGAGCCAAGCAACATCGCCGCAGGGCGTACCTTATGCAAGTCAATGGTTCAGCGCAAGTTCAGTGATGCCGTCCATTCAGCCAGTAGTACCATTCACCAATACCGCATGTTCACGTTCACAACCACCCTCAGACAACATGGTCGCGATGTCTGACAGTTGCTTGAGCAGTAATGGGTTGCCCATCACCGCAGCGAGGTAATGCCGTCACTGCTGGCAAAGCCCTGAATCAACTATCAAAGCAAGATGACTATGTTCGCCTGCCTATCGGCAAGGACTATGGAAAGGTCAGAGTAGCGTCCCAAGCATTAACGAAAATTGATAGAGATATAAGCCATCGTTAAAATAAAGCATAGCAGTATAGATAAGTAAGACAGTAAAGCAATTAAAAAACTGCAATATATTCAGCGATGGGGCTAAAAGGGGGGGGCCTAAATAGGCAGGTCAGATACTAGCCTAGTTTGAAAAATATGAGGATGGGCTATGAAGAACTTGCGACCATGCTGATTCTATAGCAGGTCTAGAATATTGGCGGAGGAATAGAGACTTGTGGCGGCTACGATCAAATTTATCACCATCGTGTATAAAACAAATGAAATTATTAAGTCCAATGGAAAGTGATTGGAGTCCGATGTCTACCATAATGACATCGGGGTTTCCGTTGGCAAAGTCTGGGATCCCACCAACAGTGGTGGTAAGTATTGGTAGACCAACACTGGCAGCCTCAAGAAGAACAAGAGGCAATCCCTCGGTAGATTGACTTGGGAGGACTAAACCATGATAAGAAGAAAGAAGTTTTATGTATTCAGGTCCGCAAGGGTAAGGACCTTTGAGTGTGACACTAGAGAATAGCGAAGACGTGATACGAATTTTTTCTTCAAGATCAGACAACAAATTTCCCGAACCCCATATATCCAATTTGGGTTGTGGAGAAAAATCTAGCCGTGCCCAGGCGTCCAAAAGAAGTGATAATCCTTTATTGCCAGCAAGTCGACCAAAATAAGCTACCCTAATCTCACCTTGCAAAGTATGGGGAAGTATAGATTCGCGGGAAGTCGGATGTATTTGATGAAAACAAGGTAAAACGCGACAAGTAACAGTTGAACTAATTTTATTTCTTACTTGATCCTTTAGTATTGATGTTTGGGCCGCAACAGCGTCATACGCTTGCACAAGACTAAGCATTCCAACATCGTTTTGAGGGTAATCATCCGTAACTATCTGAACAATACGAAAAGCCCGGGAGCCAGCAAATAAAGAAAGCCATTTATAGCCAGAACCTATAGCAGTAGATATAAGTAAGTCGGGTGCGAAAATGCGAGTTAAGAAGCAAGCCTTTAGCCAATCAAATACCTTATAAACCTTACCTTTCATACCGGCAACGTTCGATATGGAAATATGTTGAAAAGCATCACCTTTGGATGAGTTTTGACTTATGATATTAATTCTGAGGACGCGATGGCCTTGTGAAACAAGAAATGATTCGAGCTCACCTGTATGAATTTCAAGACCGCCGCTTGATCCCAAAGGTCCTGCAATTACAATTTTTAATGGTAAGGCGCACATAATGCAATAAGTTTATTGGTAAACATAAGGAAACAGATAAAGCTTGAAAGCTAGACGTTACACAATATTACTAATGCGATTGAGATATTGTAGAAAGCTAAACATAAAGGAAAGAATGCTAATAGGAAAAGGTTGCGCTAATAAGCACAGTGAAGATTCCGTTGAAGTAACGACACGACAATGCTTAGTAAACATGGCCATGAGTCTCATTTCCTGAAACCAACAGAATTGGAAATATTTTTGTGGTTCCCTTATGGCTTTGTGATGGAAGGAGCGTCTTGGGAGAGAACTTCACCAACTACAGCACGAAGCGCCTGTTCGTAACCAGCCCAACTTAACTCGGCAGCTCGGCGCAGGCAGGCTAGGCGCATATCGACAAGTTGAGCGCGGTTGTCTACAAGTTGTTGTAACCGCTCGGCAATAGCCTGACTGTCTCGGATCGGTACAATGAAGCCTTCCAAACCATTCCGTATGGTGTGAGTAGCACCGGAATTTGGTGTGGTAATCACAGGAAGGCCTTGGGAAAGTGCCTCACTTATAACGAGGGCATACCCTTCGAAAAGTGACGGCAGTACCAGCACATCGTGCTGTCGCATCTGCTCAAGAACTTGTTGGTGAGGCAGCGTTTCAATCCAACGATGTCGCCTAAGTGCCGCAACCAGAGGCCGGCATTCAGGTGGAGACACCCTGCCTATAAGGGTGAGACTAACCTGGGAACCCATGGAGGCGACTGCATCTAGGGCGTAGGAAAGGCCCTTGCGCTGTCCAAGG
>NZ_JAGQCQ010000014.1:0-26776 GCF_024346275.1 Cyanobium sp. BA20m-p-22 | reverse complement strand
AGGGCGATGGTGAACGAGAGATCGCTGCGGCCGCCCGCCATCCAGGCATTGTCGACATGCCGCCCATAGCCCTCCCCCACGCCGGTGCGGCTGAACAGGAGGCTGTGGATCTGCCGCGGAAACGCAGCCGCCTGGATCAGCGGATGGCGCCGAAGCTGATCCTGCAGCTCCGCGGCTAGGGCCTGATGCAGGGGGCATTGGCGATCAAGCTGATGGTTGGTCTTCACCCTGCGGGCATGCCAGCCGGCAGTATCCGTGCCCGGCCGCCAGGCATCACCAGCCCCCTGCAACTGCTCGGCCATTGCCCGGCACTGCGCCGCACTCAACAGCGGTTCAATCAGAAAGCGCATGGGAGGTGACGGTTGCTACGGCGAGCCATGACCAGATTGCAGGTGCCACGCACATGAACCGCAATCCGTTCAGGATCGAAGCAGGTTCTGATCGCATCCAGACCGATGAATCGCTCCAGCATCGCCCTGTTTCTGAGCACCCTGGCCCTGGCCGGCGGCACCGTGGCCTGCGGCCAGGCACCCGAGTCCCGTGGGGAGGGTGGCGCCAACAGCAAGGAAGTGCGCAGCCCCGACCAGCCCGAAAAACCCCGATCCCCCAGCAAGGACGATCGCCAAGAAAAACAAGAGGATCGCGAAGCGGGCGAGGGCGGTGAAGGGGGCGAAGGCTGAGAATCAACGCCGTGCTGCCGATCCATAACCTCCTCCATCGCCGTCAGCTGCTCCAGGCTGGGGGGTGGCTCATTGCCGGTGCAGGCCTGCTGGGCGCAGGCTTGGGGCGCCGCGCCCGGGCGATGGGATCGCCAGGGGAGTCACCTCCGATGCCCTTCGATCCCCAGGAATGCCTGCGCAGCTTTGAGCGGGGCCGGCTGATTGCGGAGAACGGTCGGCCGATCCGGCTCTTCGAGGTGGAGGCCAGCAGCATCACGATTCCCCTTGCCGGTGAGGTGCTGTTCAAGGCCTGGACCCTCAATGGCCGCGTGCCAGGCCCGACGCTGCGCGCCAGGGAGGGAGAGCGCATCCGCGTGCTGTTCCGCAATGGCGACAGCACCTCCCACAGCCTGCACTTCCACGGCGTTCACCCCGCCGCCATGGATGGCATCGAGCCGGTGCTCAAAGGGCGCACCGCCGTATATGAGTTCGATCTGCCGCGGGCCGGCCTCTATCCCTATCACTGCCATGTGGCGCCGGTGGCGCGCCATGTGGGCAAGGGGCTGTTCGGGCTGCTGGTGGTGGATCCGATCACGCCCCGGCCGGCCGCAGATGAGCTGGTGCTGGTGATGGGGGGCTACGACCTCAACAACGACGGTCGCAATGAGCTCTATGCCTTCAATGGCATCCCCGATGCCTACATGCACAACCCGATCCGCATCCGGCAGCACCAGCTTGTGCGCCTGTATCTGCTGAACATGACGGAGCTGGAGGCACCGCTCACCTTCCATCTCCATGCCAACGAATTCAGGGTGATCCGCCCGGGTTGGATCGACACCACAGACGTGGTGACGCTGGGGGTGGCCGAAAGACAGATCCTGGAGTTCTCCTTCCCCTTCACCGGCCGCTACATGGTTCACCCCCACCAGGATCAGATCGCCGAACGGGGCTGCATGGGCTTCTTTGAGGTGGTGCCCGCCTGAGGCAGCCGCCCCTGTGCCATTGATCACCTCCCCCGATGGCAAAAGGTCGGGAATGGGGCCGTGTAAGCAGGATCCTGGTGGAACTGCTGCCATTGCCCATGCCACGCCCCCGCAAAGCCCTGGAAATCTTCCTGAGCATGGGAATGGGCGCAGCTGTGCTTAGCGCAGCGATCCAACCTCCCCAGATCCTGGCCCAGCCCAGCCATCACGCGCCGGAATCATCCGGCCTGGGCGGGGAAGGGGGAGAGGGCGGTCATGCCGCCACCGCCCAGACCGACCTCGATCTGCTGGTGGTGCTGGCCCAGATGCAGGGCCATCTGCTGGTGGCCCAGGAGTTGTTGAACCAACAGCTGTACAGCGCAGCCGAGCCCCATGTGGGCCATCCCGTGGATGAGCTCTACGGCGCTTTGGAGCCAGCCCTGCAAAGCCGCAGGATCCCGCCTTTCCTCGCCACCCTGGAAGACCTGCGCCAGCAGGTGCGGCTCAATCCCCAAGCCCCTGCCACCGCCCTGAAGTTGGCCAAGGCCCAGCAGGCCATCGCCGCAGTAGCCCAGACCCTGCCTGGCGGCGGGGCAGCAGACAGCCAAGCGGTGACGGCCGTGGTGCGGCAGCTGGCGGAGACGGCCGTAGACGAATACGGAGCCGCGGTGGCGGGGAATCAGGTCGTTGAAGCGATCGAATACCAGGACGCACGGGGCTTCCTGCTGGAGGCCCAGCGACTGCTGAACCAGGCCGTGGCCAGCCAACCGGTTGACGCCGCCGGGCTGGGCGGAAAGCAACGCACCATCACCGGGATGCTGCAGGCCTTCCCAACGGTGATTCCTCCCCGCACAGCCGCGATGGAAGTGACCCAACTGCAGCGCCTGCAGAAGCAGTTGTGAGCAATTTTGACGCACTCATTTGTGGGGGAAGGAGAGTCTCCCGCCCCAAGCTCGCCAGGTTGCCGATCCCGAGGCAACGCAGCGCTTTCAGTGGGCTTCGGTTGCAGCGGCTGAGCTGAAAGGATCAGAACCCACCTGGATCAGCATGATTACGGCAGGTTCCGAGCCAACCGCGCCTGACAGATGACCCTGTCGACCGTCGATCAGGCGACAGTTCTGATCCGCACCAAACGAGATCTCGCCAGGACCCATCTCGACCCGCATGCCATCCATCGTTGTCACAAACCAGCGGCCAACGATTGGCACAATCCACTGCGGTACAGGGTTTTCGTGCCAGTCATATTCCTGCCCAGGCATGAGGGTCAAAAACACAATATTTCGCGCATCCTCCCGGGGGCCTGACTGCCAGACACTTGCCATTCCCTGGATAAAAGTGGTCAGTTTGAAGTCGTCCAACCACTCCTTTTTCTGATGACTCACGCCTTGATGATCACGCCAGACATACCAAACGTGAAATCCAGGCTGCAATTCGGCGACCATGGACGGCAACAGAAACTGACTCACCCTTAGCAAGGCCTTTCGCATCGGCAGGCCCCACTGCATCGCCACCGAAAGCGATAACCAGCCGAGAGCTAACCGATTACCGCCCTAGGACTGCCTGAGAACCATTATCGTTCCAGCATCCCCAGGCCTGGCTGCTCTGCCCCCGTGACGCACGGATCACACTCTCTCCACTGGACGGTCACCAGCGTTGCCCTGGGGCTGCCCCTGGCCGGGGCCCTTGCCCTGCAGGCCTGTCAGCCAGTCCGCCACCCAGAGGTGATCGCCGCCGATGGCGTTCTTTGCGACATCAGCCAACGCCTTGCCGCAGACGACCTGCGGGTGCGCTGCCTCTTGCAACCGGGAGATGACCCGCACCAGTTCCGGCTGACACCGCAGCAGAGCCGCGACCTCAGCCAGGCCCAGCTGGTGCTAATCAATGGGTATGGCCTCACCCCCTCCTTGGCTGAGCAGAGCAAGGCGGTGGCGGTGGCCGAGCGGGCCGTCCCGGGGAGCCCCGAACTCAAAGTGCTGCAGGACAGCCAAGGCGACCACCAGGAGGAAGGGCACGCCGCTGGCCACGCCCACGCCGATCTCCACGATCACGGCGATCGGGATCCCCACGTTTGGCACGACCCCGGCCAGGCCAGCGCCATGGTGCAGCTGGTGGCCAAGCAGCTCGAGCAGCTCAAACCCGCTGCCAGCCCCCGCATCACCGCCCGGGCCAGGGCGATGACGACCGTGCTCGGCCAGCTCGACCGCTGGAACCGCCAACAGTTTTCCACCATCCCCGTGGCCCGGCCCCTGGCCAGCGGGCACCGCGCCTTCGCCAGCCTGGCGCGGGCCTACGGGCTCCAGGAGCTGCCCCTTGTCGACTCCATGAGCAGCAGCGACAACCTGCGGCCCCAGGCCTTCCAGTCCGTGGTGCAGCAGCTCAAGCAGGAGCAGGTTCCGATGCTGTTCAGCGAACAACTGCCGCCCAGCAAGGCCCTGCAGCGCATCAGCTCCCTCAGCGGCGTTCCCCTTTCAGCCGAGCCCTTGGTGGCCGACGGCCTGGCTCCAGCGGGCGATGGCTCCGCCAGCAGCCTGGTGGCCACCCTCAGCGCCAACACATGCCTGATCGTGAACGGCCTTCAGGGCCGCTGTGACCGGGCCAGCCAACAGGCCCTGATCCAAAGCTGGCAGGCGATTCACTGAAACAAGGGGACAACAAGGGCGGAAGCGTGGATCGCGACCGGATCGCGACTTGATCAAAACATGAATGAGAACCATTATCATTCCTGGAGCGTCCCTCGTGGCGGCCTCCTCAAGCCTGGGTAATCAACGGAATGGCATCGATCCGACAACTAATGGCTGCACCGGCAGTCCTGGGCCTGCTGACGCCTAACGCGGCTGCAGCAGCCGAGCTCAACCTTGAGCGCGTCAACCATTACGCGCGCAGCCAGGAGCAAGTCACCAGCATCAGCCAATTCACCGATCTGCGCCCGAGCGACTGGGCGTACCAGGCCCTCAGCAACTTGGTCGAGCGTTACGGCTGCGTTGCCGGCTACCCCAACGGCACCTTCAGAGGTGGGCAGGCCATGACCCGCTTTGAGGCCGCCGCCCTGCTTAACGCCTGTCTCGATCGCGTCACTGAAGTCACCGACGAGCTCAAGCGCCTGATGGCGGAGTTCGAGAAGGAACTCGCCATCCTCAAGGGCCGCGTCGATGGCCTCGAGGCCAAGGCTGGGGAACTGGAAGCCAGTCAGTTCTCCACCACCACCAAGCTCTCCGGCCTGGCCACCTTTGTGGTGGGTGGGGTGAGCAACAACCCCGCCGGTGAGCAGGTCACGTTCAACTACGACCTGCAGCTCAACCTCGACACCAGCTTCAGCGGCAAGGATCTGCTGCGCACGGTGCTGCGGGCTGGCAACTTCGATGGCGATCGCAATGCCTTCGGTGGCGGCCTCTCCACCCTGGAGATCGCCTTCCAGGAGGAGGGCGGCCCCGACATGGTGGGCATCGACAAGCTCTTCTACCAGTTCCCGCTTGGGCAGTCTCCGATCGGTGGTCAGTTCACCGCCACGATCGGCGGCCGGGTGGGCCAGGAGGACATGCTCGCCCTCTGGCCCAGCGCCTATCCCAGCGACACCATCCTCAACGTGCTCACCCTCAATGGGGCGCCACTGGCTTACAACAAAAACCTCGGCCCCGGTTTTGGCCTCTGGTGGCAAGACAACGGCTGGAGTGTGAGCGCTAACTACGTGGCGGCCAACGGGGCCGATTCCTCCCAGGGCCTATTCAGCAGCACTTCAGCAGGCACCAGCACCGTGCAGCTGGGCTACGGCCAGGAAAACTGGGGCCTCGCAGCGATCTATTCCTATGTGGAGGCCGGTGTGGGTGTGCCCGGTGCCACCCCCTTCATCACCACCCAGATCGAGGAGAACGGCGTCAACACCAATGCCTTTGGCATCAGCGGCTTCTGGCAGCCGGCCCAGAGCGGCTGGATCCCCTCGATCAGCGCTGGTTACGGCGTCAACGGCAGCTCCGGCTCAGACCTGCGCACCAGCCAATCGTGGATGGTGGGCCTGCAGTGGAACGATGTGCTGGCTGAGGGCAACAGCTTTGGCATGGGTGTGGGCCAACCCGCCTTTGCCACCGCCACCCGCAATGGGGCGGCCAGCGAATCCGGCGTGTGGGCTTGGGAGTGGTGGTATCAGTGGCAGATCAGCGATGCCATCTCCGTGACACCGGCAATCTTCGTGCTCAACAATCCGGGGGGGAATCAAGCGGGCGGTAACCAGGTCGGCGCCCTGATCAAAACCAGCTTCCGGTTCTGAGCCAGGGGCGATCGTGCCCTTCCTAGGGTCAACCTAATTCGGCAGCCCCCAACTCGATGACCGCCAGCGCCAGCGAATCCAACGTGATGGCAGCCGCCCCCACAGGCCTGCCGGTAACGATCCTCACCGGCTTCCTGGGGGCGGGGAAAACCACCCTGCTCAACCACATCCTCAGCAACCAGCAGGGCCTGAAAACGGCCGTGCTGGTGAATGAATTTGGCGAGATCGGCATCGACAACGACCTGATCGTCGCCACCGGTGAAGACATGGTCGAGCTGAGCAATGGCTGCATTTGCTGCTCGATCAACGGCGAGCTCCTCGAGGCCGTCTATCGAATCCTGGATCGGCCCGAGCCGGTCGACTATCTGGTGGTGGAAACCACCGGCCTGGCCGACCCCCTACCTGTGGCCATGACCTTCCTGGGCAGCGACCTGCGCGATGCCACCCGGCTCGACTCGATCATCACCCTGGTGGACGCGGAAAACTTCAGCGCCGAGCTGCTGGAAGGAGAGGTGGCCCGAGCCCAGATCGTCTACAGCGACATGCTGCTGCTCAACAAGTGCGACCTGGTGAGCGAAGAGCGCCTGAGCGCCCTGGAGACCCAGCTGCGTGAGATCAAAACCGACGCCCGCATCCTGCGCTCGGTGAAGGGGGAGGTGCCCCTACCCCTGCTGCTGAGTGTGGGCCTGTTTGAAAGCGACAAGATCGTGGCCCAGCAGCTGTCCAGCCCCGAGCCGGAAGACCACAGCGCCTGCGATCACGACCACGATCACGAACATGAACACCATCACAAGCACGAACATGAGCACGGGCACAGCCATGAGCACGCCGCCCATCCCGACCACGCCGCGATAGAGGGCTACACCTCGCTGTCATTTGCGGCCGACGGTCCCTTTGCCCTGCGCAAATTCCAGAACTTCCTCGACAATCAGCTGCCCGCTGAGGTGTTTCGCGCCAAGGGGATCCTCTGGTTTAACGAGAGCGAGCGGCGGCACGTGTTCCACCTGGCCGGCAAGCGCTTCTCAATCGACGACTCCAACTGGCCCGACGCCACCCGCAAGAACCAGATCGTGCTGATCGGCAAGAACCTCAGCCACGACCAAATCCGCCGCCAGCTGCAGCTCTGCGTTGCCAAGGATGCCGGTAAGGGTTTCGCCTGAGCGGAAGCCGGCCAACCTGGCTAGGGTTGTCTTAGCAAATCTTGACGCCATGGCCGAACTGATTCTCTGCTCTGGCGTTCTTGCCCTCTTCGGCCTGGCCTTGTGGCTCACCACCGACTCCGATGACGACAACGGCGGCGGTGGCTTGATGCAGCCGGTTTTGGTGCCCGTGCGGGTTCGTCGCCACCAGTAACTCTGGCTGAAGCCTCCTAATCCTCCAGGAAGGCTGGATCAAAAACCAGGCCCATCTGTTCATCAGAGCTAAGCAAGGTCGATCTCTGACGCAACAGGCACATCACCCGCGTCACCGTTGAACGGGTCGAGCCCACCAGTTCAGCGAGTCGCAGGTGTGAGAGGGCAAAAGGAAGCCAGTACCCTTCAGATGTCCTGCGACCGTGGCCACAGAGCAGGCCTTGAAACAGGGCCACTAGGCGCTGCCCGGCTTGGGGATGGCTTCGCACACGTAACAACACAGCCATCCAATCGCCGAGCAGCTCCTCAGAAGCCTGGAATGAAGTTCCAGGATCCCGCCAGCTGACGGAAACATCGGTCAACGCCTCAAGGCAAGCAACACAACCCGCAGGAATCCGCACCAGCTGCAGATCACCGGGACCTACGAATCCGAGGGTGACTTCAGAGTCACAAATGCGGCAATAGCCATCCGCCAATGAAAGCTGAAGCCATGACCCTGAGCTGGTTGACGCAAGCAGCACCGATTGACCGGCTTTGATCCGCACAACAATTCCCAGACACGGCGGCTGCCTTCCAACAGCTACGGCCCATGATGAGATGGCAAATGCAGAAGAAAACGGGCCTGACGCCAGCATCAAGGGGCCAAACCACGGCACGTGATTATTGCTACGCACGCGAGCATCATCGGCGCCATGACGCGGTCTGTTTGCACTGAAAGTAGTTGAACGACAACAGAGGTACAAGTCATGTCTACCCGAGTTCTGATGGCAGCACTGTTGATCACAACAATGATGGGATCCCTGGCACCGTCCTTGTCATCGGCCTCTAAAAACAATGGATCGAGCCCTGCGCAGGAGCAGCTTTCCGGCAGCCACACCAGAACAGGTGACTTTTGATACCCAGATTTGAATCAGCACAAGTCTGGCGAGGCGTTTTCATCGAGTAGAAGTAGGCGCAGTTGATTCCCGTCCATTGGGAATCCACCTACTTCTGTTGTGAGGAGTTCATGAATCCGTTCCAGCTGATGCTGCTGGCATCGGCCGCACTTGGCTTGGTGCTGCCTGCCGTCATCGCTCCTAAAACCGCAGCCGCAGGTGAACTGGCGTCGCTGAATGGCCGCGAGGCCATCAACGACTACATGGAGCAGCAAGAAATTGACGAACTCAAGGCCTGGCGATCCCAAAACCAGGTCACTAGCGTCAACCAGTTTTCCGACATACGGCCTTCCGACTGGGCCTATCAGGCTCTGAGCAACCTGGTGGAGAAATACGGTTGTGTCGCCGGCTATCCCAACAGCACCTACAAGGTTGGCCAGGCCATGACTCGCTACGAAGCGGCAGCCCTGCTCAACGCCTGCCTCGACCGCGTCACCGAGGTGACCGATGAGCTGCAACGCCTAATGGACGAATTCAAGAAAGAACTCGCCGTGCTCAAGGGCCGCGTAGATGGCCTCGAGGCCAAGGTGGGCGAACTGGAAGCTCAGCAGTTCTCCACCACCACACAGCTACGTGGAAAGGTCGACATGATCATCGGCGCCACCAACTACACCGGTGACGTCAACCAGAACTTTGCCAATAGCCCAGCCTTGAAAGGCAAAAAGAAACAGGAGGCAATCACCTTCAATTACCGGCTGCAACTCGATCTCGACACCAGCTTTACTGGCAAAGACCTGCTGTATACCAGATTTAGAACCGGTAACTTCTCTGGCAATTTTTCGGGAGATCCTATTGGACTCACCCACCTCGAAGACTCCAACATCAATGGGGATGTTCTCAAAGTTGACAAACTCTGGTATCAGTTCCCCGTAGGGAATTCCAAGGGTGCCAACGGCATGATCTTCGTGGGCCCCCGCACCGAGGGCTACTACATGCTGGCCAGCCAACCCACACTTTATGGCAATGGCAATTTCATCCTCAAGGAGTTGAAGGGTCGAGGAGCCTCCGGCGTGTATGGAAACTCAAGCGGCGCGGGCTTCGGAGCCTGGTGGCGGACAAAGAAGAATAGCGCCGGCAATCGATTCAGCATCAGCTCCAACTATGTCGCCCAGAATGGCAGCAACTCGGGTGAAGATGCTACGTACGGCGACGAGGGGCTATTCAACCAGGGCAGTAAGTCTAAATTTATTACCCAATTGGCTTATGGCGGCAGCCAATGGCAAGTGTCGACGGCCTATGCCTGGACATCAGCGGGCGCAACAATGGGGAAAGGCACTTTTTATGGAAGCAAACCGGTCGGCGTGGATCAAACTGCCAGCTCCCTGGCTCTTAATGCCTTCTGGCAGCCAAAGCAAACAGGCTGGATCCCCTCGATCAGCCTTGGTTATGGCGTCAACTGGTTCAGCGGAGGAAACACTGAGGGGCGCGACCAAACCATGGAATGGCTTGTGGGCTTTGAATGGGATAATATAGGGAAAGATGGCAATACTTTGGGCCTGGGCATCAGTGGCCCTCAGTGGGTAACAAAGGGGAGCCAGAGAGACAACGATTCTGGCCTTGCTGTGGAACTTTGGTACAAGTATCAAGTGACCGACAACATCTCGATCACACCTGCAGTATTTTACCTGAGCAATCCCCTAGGCAATGCAACAGTTGGTGACTTCGGCACAATCGGCTATCTCATGAAAACCACTTTTCGCTTCTGAATCCGAGAGGCCTCCCAGCCTCATAACATAGCTCACATCTAACCAGCCCCCATGCTCGGAGAGGGCTTTTTGCTGCCCACTTATCAACGAAAACAGACTCCTCAAGGATAATCAGGAGGCAGCGGTGGAGGAGGCCCCGGCTGCAGCAACACAGGCACGCGTAAGCCTCAGAGATCGCCGCGTTCAATCAAATTGAGAGTATCTTCAGCACTCCCTCCATCAGCTCCAGGATTCGAGGCAGGGATGGAGTCATTGGCGGCAGGATTGACGACGGATTCCTTTGTTTTTTGGTTGAGTTTTTCGCGCTCACAGTTTTCGCCTTCACCGACTGGAACGCATTCAGCGCTATCGGCCAAGAGTTGGGCTTCTTCAGCAGAGAAGGGAATCAACGAAGCTGCATCCACAGGAGCCGCAGAGCCCCCGATCATGCTGGCCGTCGCCAGAAACAGAGCAAGACTGGTGCGCTGGGCCATGGACGAAACCAGAACGGAGGGATACAGATTTATTTTAAGAAAAGACGGCGCACCACAGTCCCTCTGTAGGCAGACGATTAACGCTAAAGGCCAAAGACGCACACCCATGTGTATCATTGGTCACCCAGCCCACATCCGCAGCAAGTTGGTCTGGCAGCGATAGAGAAGATCAAGGGCGTCGGACCGGCCATGGGCAGCAGCCATGGCCTTACAAGCCGTCTCCAACTCAAACAGCAATTCGCGCTGCTCAGAGGAACGGACAGCACTCTGCACCCAACCCACGGCGACATAACGCACTCCGTCCGTGACAGCCTCGACTCGATGCAGACAGCCGCTGGGGTAGACGATGGCCGAGCCAGCACGAAGCCGCACTAGCTCTTCTCCTAGGGGCAATTCAAGGGTGAGGGCGCCTCCGCTGTAGCTCTCCAGATCAGAGAGGAACAGTGTGAAGGACAAATCTGTTCGCCCTCCAGGCATGAACGGGTTGTCAACGTGGCGGCCATAGCCCTCACCCACGGCGCTGCGGCTGAACAGCAGACTGTGTATCTTCAGCGGGATGGCAGCAGCCCGGAACAAGGGGTGGGCATCGAGCGCAGACAGAACCACATCTGCAAGGGCTGCAAAATCAGGATGCTGCTTATCCAGTTGCCAATTGTTTTTCACCTCTTTGGCGTAGCTGCCAGCAGTCTGAGCACCGGGAAGCCAGGCAGAATCATCCAGATTGGTCAATCTAGATTGAAGCTGCTGAAGATCTTGGGCTAATAGCAGATTTTCAAGCGGAAAGTGCATGGCTAAACCAACCTGCGGAAACGACCGTCAGCACCCATCTTGAAGCAGATCGACACCCACCAGCCCCACACCCTCCTGTGCTTTTTGCTACACGCCAGCGGCATCAATGAAGCGGGCAAGCAAAGCCTGACTGGATAAGCTCATGAGAAAAGGATGCAAGCAACCACTGTGCTCCCAAAGCTTTTCAAACATTCTGTTCTCAGCTTGGGTGTGCTGGCCATTGGCGCAGCCGCCACAGCCGTGGCGAGCAGCCTCAACGGCTTGGCGATGGCGCAATCCCGCGAGGTACGCGTCTATTCAGGCCGCCATTACAGCAGCGACAACTCAATCTACGAACGCTTCACCAAAGCCACTGGCATCAAGGTGCGGCTTCTAGAATCGAACGATGCGGCCATCATCGAGCGCCTGCGCAGGGAAGGGAACAACAGTTCTGCCGATGTGATGATTCTGGTTGATGCGGCTCGGCTCGACAACGCTACCCGAGAAGGGATGTTTCAGCCGATTCGTTCGGCTGAACTGATGCGTGACGTGCCCCTTTCCCTACGGGATCCCCAGGGGCGCTGGTTTGGCCTCACCAGACGGGTGCGTGCCCTCGCCATCAACCCGTCGGTGCTTAACCCCAAAACCATCAACACCTACGCCGATCTCGCCAAGCCTCAGCTCAAGGGGAAATTGTGCTTGCGCAATCGCTCCAATGTTTACAACCAGTCGCTCGTCGCAGATCAAATGGTGCTGCGAGGCGATGCGGCAGCAACCCAATGGGTAAAAGGGATGGTGACCAACCTCGCCGAACCGGTCTTCAGTAGCGACATGTCGCTGGCGCGCGCCGTCGCGCAAGGTGAGTGCGGCGTAGGCGTCGTTAACAGCTATTACGTTGCCCGCATGCTCTCCGGGCAGACCGGCGCTGCCGACAAGACCCTAGCCAAAAAAATCACCATTAAATTTCCAAATCCAGCCCATGTGAACGTCAGCGGCGCCGGCGTCACCCGCTACGCCAAAAACAAACCGGAAGCGATCAAACTGATTGAGTTTCTCAGCTCACCGACAGGCGGAGAAGGGTATGCATCAGGCAGCTTTGAATATCCGCTCAAAGGGTTTGGAAACAATCCAATTCTGCGCCGCTTTGGCAATTTCAAATTTGACGGTGTTTCCTCATCCCAGCTCGGCTCCAAAACCCGGGCAGCCATCCAATTGATGGCTGCCAACGGCTGGGAGTAGCGGTTCGTGCAGCAAGCTGGTTCCCGTCTTTAAGTCGCAGACATTTCGTTGAGCACGGCCCGCGATCGTCTCCCCCTGTTGCCATGGCGCAACCGAATCGATCTATGGCGTGACATCAGTCGCAGCCGGGCCGGACTGGTTGCCTTGGTGATGGGGGTCAGCCTGCTGGCCATCCTGCCTTTGCTTGCCCTAGTCAAAGAAGTATTGCTCAGTGGCCAGGAGCAGGCCGCTGGTCTGGGGCCCGATGGACTCGCTCAGATTCGCGGCACCTTGCTTCTGGTGCTAGGGGAGGGCGTCCTCGGAGCCGTCGTGGGCACGACCATCGGTTGGCTGACGGCCGTATGTCGCTTCCCCGGCCGCCGGTGGCTGCGCATCGCCCAGCTTCTGCCCATGGCGTTTCCGGCCTATCTCCTGGCCGCCAGCTTGATTGACTGGGGCAGCTACCGCGGCCTGCGAATCCATGGCCTCGGCTGGGCGGTGGTGCTGCTCAGCCTGGCCAATTACAGCTATGTCTTTCTGCTGAGTACCGAAAGCTTCTCGGTGAGCGGCCGCCGCCTGCTGGAGGCCAGTCGCAGCCTAGGTGTCGGCCCATGGGCGAGCTTTTTTCGAATTGCCCTACCGATTGCTCTGCCTTCGATCGGCGCGGGCGTCGCCCTCAGCGCCATGGAAGTGGTCAACGAACTCGGCGCGGTGCGCCTGCTCGGGGTTCCAAGCTTGTCGGCCGGAATCCTCGACCGCTGGCAACTGGCCGGAGATCCCCAGGGGGCCGTAGCCCTGTCGTTGGTGGCCCTGGCCATTGTGGCGGTGCTGATCGCCTCGGAACGGCTGCTCCGCCAGCGCAGCCGCCAGTGGAATCTGGAGGGCTCCAATGGGGGCAACCATGCCTGGCAACTGCATGGCTGGCGGGCTGCCCTAGCCCAGCTGATCACGGCCATCCCCCCGCTCTGCGCCCTGGCGATCCCGATGCTCTGGATCCAGCAGGGCTGGGAGGGTCTACACAGCGAGCCGCTCGACGAACTGCTCCAGCTCTCTGGACGCAGCTTGGGCCTCGCCCTTGCTGCCACTGGCGTCACCGGATTCGGGGCCCTGCTGCTGGCGATCTGCCGGCGCTGGAACCCCCATCCGGTGGTGCAACAACTCACCTTCGTATCCGGCCTGGGATACGCCATTCCCGGCAGTGTTCTGGCCCTTGGCCTGATGGTGATCGGCGGCCCAGCCGGTCTGGGTCCGGTGCTGCTGTTGCTCTGGGGCTATGGCGATCGCTTTATCGCCGTGTCCAAACAGGGGCTGGATGCGGCCCTGGAGCGGATCCCCCCGAGCATCGATGAAACGGCCACCAGCCTGGGTTGCGATTGGTTGGGGGTGCTGCGTCGCATCCACCTGCCACTCCTGAAGGGCCCCATGGTGGTGGGCTCACTCCTGGTGTTCGTGGATGTGGTGAAGGAGCTGCCGATCACCCTGGCGCTGAGACCGTTCGATTTCGACACCCTGGCGGTGCGCGTGTTCCAATACGCCAGTGATGAGCGGGTGGGCGCGGCCATGGCGCCAGCGCTGTTGATCATGGTGTTCGGCTTGGCTGCCTCTCTCGCCCTGATACCAAGCTTGGAGCGGCGCAACTAGTCGCGGCCGCAACGGCACTTGCCGCCCTTCCACTTCGAGCATTTGCTCTGCTTGCAGCCCTTTTTCTTGTCAGCGCTGGGGCCGCGCTGGCCGAGGGGGGAAGGAGCGTCGTTGCTGGGGCCGATGGGCTTGGCCATAACGGCAACCTCAATTCAGAGGTTGAATTCTTGAATCAGCCTATGGAGGCCCAGGCCTGCCACGGGCGGACTTTGCGCTGCTTTGACGCCGGATTACAGGCGGTTGTGCCAATTGCAACACGTTTCCTTTAGGACGACTGTGGCTACGGTGCAGCTAGCGAATCGATCAACCCCATGGTGCATTTCACCACCAGCACCAACACCAACAACCCCGTGGCCACCGGGCCCGCAGGGCGGGCGATGGCCCAGCCGATGGAGGCCTCCCTGCTGGAGGGTCTGCAGCAGCATCTAACGATGGAACGCCAAGCCAGTGCGGCCTACTGGGCCATGGCGATCTGGTTTGGCGAGAGGGAGCTGCGGGGCTTCTGCCGGTACCTCAAAGGTGAGGCCAGCAACGAACAACACCACGCGGGGTTGGTGGCCGACTACTTGGTCGCCCGCGGCCAAACCGTGCAGCTGGAAGCGGTGGCACCACCCCGCCAGCACTGGTCAGGCGCCGAAGAGCTTTTCGCCGCCGTCTTCCAGATGGAGGCGGAGGTGACCAGCTCCCTGCAACAGCTCTATGCCATGGCGGAGCGGGCCGGCGATGTGCGCACCACCGTGTTCCTCGATCCGATGGTGCAAGGGCAGATCGACTCCGAACACGAGGCGGCCCACCTGCTGGGGCGGATTCGCTTCGCCCAGGCCAACCCCGCCGCCATGCTGGTGATTGATGGGGAGCTGAGCGAGGGCAAGCACGCTCCCGAATCGCTCGCCTGAGCCCGGCTCAGCAGGGCAGGGGCCGGTGGGTGAGTTCCGTCAGGAATGCCAGGGCGAGGCGGTCCCGCAGACCATGACTGCGGCCGAGCTGCAGGGCACTGACCTGCAGCTCCTGTCGGCGGATGCGCAGCAGCTGCAGCTCCTGCTGCAGGCGGCGCACCAAACCCTCCTCGCGACAGCGGCCCAGGTCATCTGCCACCTGCCGGGAGCGGCAACGTAACCGGTCTGCTTCCCGGCAGAGGCTGGCGACCAGGCTCTCCGATGCTGGGGAGCTGCTTGGGGGGATCTGACTGGACATGGCAGGTCTCAGGCTGCAGCAAAGGGCGCGGTTTCAATCAATTCCGGAGCCAGGCGCATGCCGGCTTCGCCGACGGGGGCCTCGATCAGCCGGGCCTGGCGGATGCGGGAAATCAACCGGGTGGTGGTCACCCGGGTGGTGCCGATCAGTTCACCGATGCGCTCGTGGGTGAGACGGAACGGCAGATCGCACCAACTTCCGCAACGGCGCCCCAAGCGGCGAACCAGCAGCCCGAACAGGGCATGCAGGCGCTGCTCGGCGCTGCCCAGGTGGCGGATGCGCAGGAGCTGCAGGGTCCATTCGTTCACGGCATCGAAGCCTTCGCCTTGGCGGGGTTCGGCATCGCTGCGGAAGCTCAGGGCAGTGAGGGCCTCGATGCAGACGCCTTCGCTGCAGAGCCGATCTGTGCAGAGCTGGTCGCCGGCCTGCAGGAAGGCGAGGGTCATTCCTTCGGTCTCCTCGCAGGGGCAGTAGACGCGGGCCACCCCATCGAGCACCTCGATGCAGCTGCCACTCGGCCGGCGAGCCGGATCCAGCAGCACGGTCTGACCTGCCGGCATGCGCACGGCGGCAACGGGATCGTCGGGAAGGAAGCGAAAACTCATGGCCGAGGGGAGGGGGCTTATTGCGAATGACTCGCAACCTAAACAAGCACCCGCCCCTTTTGCAAGCGATTCTCAATAACAACTGTCAATTGCAACCGGGCTTAGGGGTGGCGCGGCGCACCAAATCGGCGGCACAAAAGCCCCAAAGATGGAGCCGCGGCTGGCTAGGGCCAGTCACTGATTGCGTTTTTTGCCAACATTTACTTCCAGGGCGACATCATGTTGGAGCGGATCCATGCTTTGTGGCCCTACGCAACAGGCTCCTGCCAGATAGCTTCGCCCTGGTCAAGATATGGTTGTTTCCCACCAATGCTGGGGAGTACTTATTCATGGTGAACCGCAAGATTCTGGCCAGCTGGCCCTGCCGCCGGATCGGCCTGCTGGCCGCAGCTGCCATCGGTTTAGCTGCAAACGGTTTTGCTGTAACCGGTTTAGCTGCAACCGCCTTAGCTGCAGCTCCCGCCCTGGCCCAGTCGGGCACGCTCTACAAGCTTGACACCAAGTGCAGCGTCAAGGGCGGGGCGCCCCAGGCTTGCGTCATTGAGGCCGTCAACGAGGGCAGCGCCACCCTCTACCGCCACATCATCGGCAAAACCGTGGAGACGATCCGCGTCACCGACAGCCCCGTGCGGATGAGTGTCTGGGTCGAGAGCACCAAAACCTGGAAAAACCTAGACAACGCAGCGGCGCGCTTTTCCACCAACACGATCTGCTTCAACGGTCGGGATCTCTGTGCCGTCAACCCCAACTACCTCAACAGCGTTCGGGAAGATCGTCCCGACGCCACCGCCGGCCGGGATTTGATCAAGGTGCAGTTTGGCGCCGACGGCCGGATCAACCTCACCTGCTACGACGACGGCTGCAAGGGGGTCGGCCAATGAGAAACTCCCTAAACGGCCCCCTAGCTGGATTCGGCCTGGTGTTGGCCGGTGTGATGGCCCTGCCCATGGGCGTAGCCCTGGCCTTTGAGCGCCCCTTGCCAGAGAGCAGCACCGCCGCACTGTTCGACCAACTGGTGGCTCGCGGCGGCGGACGCGGTGGCGGAGGTGGTGGCGGACGCTTGGGTGGCGCCGGCGGAGGTGGCGGCCGCAAGGCTGGCGGCCAGAGCGGCTTCAGCAACGGCGGCCCCGGACTTACCCGCGGCTCCACCAAGCCCGCAGGGGGCTGGAGCAACAGGGCCCAAATGGGCGGAGGCCTCGCCGGAGGCGGCGGACCATCCCTCAATCGCCCCGCAGCGTCGACCCGTCCGGCCGCCGCCACCCGTCAGGCAGCGGGGTCTCGCCCCGGCGGCTCGATCGGCAGTGGTGACCGCATGGCCACTCGGGACAAACCCGCAACCCGCGACCTGAACCGGGATGTCAATCGCAACGTAAACCGCGATATCAACCGCAACATCAACCGCGATATCAATCGGAACTGGAGCCGCAACGTCAACCGCGTCAACACCTATCCCGGCTGGGCCCGGCCCGGTTGGGGCGTGGCTCGGCCCTGGAACCACGGCTGGTATGGCGGCTGGAGCACCCCTCCCAGCTGGGGTTGGTGGGGCGCGCGGGCTGCAACCTGGGGAATCGCCAGCCTGACTACCGCAGCCATCATTAACGACGCCGTAAGCAACGCCATTGACGCCCACAACGACTACATAGTTGTGGCCAACACGAACTACGAGTTGCTCTACGGAACGGTCCAACCGACGAGCAGCGATTCGGTCAGCTTCGTGATCAAGGTGGACGGCTCTGAGTACCAGCTCAATGCCAACTGCAACCGCGGCACCATCAATGGCCAGGACCCCAGCAGTGCCGCTGAAGCCGAGCTGCTAAATGCCGCTTGCCAGGTGGCCTACGGGTCGGCCTGAGGTTGCTGCACCGGGCGCAAGGCCCTGATGCTCCAAGGGCCCGCGGCAAACTCCGCGGGCTTTTTTTGCAGGTCAAAATCCAGCCAATCATCGCTGCGAAAACTCTTGAGCCGCTACTTAGTTCGCCCAAGCCACCGACTATCAATGCCAGCCAAGTTATTGCGCTTTTCGCAAAGTTCTGCGTTATCTGCAGCTGCCTGCCTCTGCATCGCAGCTACCCCTGCCAAGGCCGAGCCCTGGCGCAGCAGCGTCGAGCTCTATGGGCCAGTGCCCCTGAGGCTCGACACCACAACCACGGTTGCAACCCAAAACAACCGCAGCGTGACCACCGAGGCCGTGCTGAACCTGGGCCAGGTTCTCGACAATCTCCAGTGGATCACGGCTGTACGAGGCAGTGTGGAAAAGGGTCGCTGGGGTGTGCTCACCGACCTGAGCTACACCAAGCTCGGCCAGGAGGATGGGGCCACCACCCCCAACGGCTTACTCACCGGCCGGGCGAGTGTCAATGTCAGCCAGGGCATCTACGACCTGGCAGTGCGCTATCGCTTTGGGGAGCCAGAGGCGGCGGTGGGCACACCCGGACAATTCAGCCTGATCCCCTACGCCGGCATTCGCGTCATTGATGCCCAAATGGATGTCTCTGCCCAGGTTGATCTGGGCAACATTCTCAGCGTTCAACGACAGGGCAACTTCGGCCGCACCTGGGCCCAACCCCTGCTGGGCACCCAGGCCAGCCTGTTTCTCTCACCGCGGCTGCGGGCCTTTGCCCGCGCTGATATCGGTGGCTGCGGGCTGGGCGGCGCCAAAGATCTCTCCGGCAAAGCCCAGATCGGCCTGGGCTACGCGGTGGGCAACAGCACCGATCTGAACATTTCCTGGCGCTATTTCGGGCTTGATTACAATAATGGTGACAATCCAGACAGTGGCTTCAGCAGCTACCAGAATGGCTTGGAAATTGGTTTGAAATTCTTCTTCTGATCCCCATGGCCCGTCGTTCCTCCTTCTTTTCAGACTTCAAAGCATTCATCAACCAAGGCAACGTGGTTGGACTGGCCGTTGCCGTTGTCATCGGCGGAGCCTTCGGCAAGGTGGTGGACGCCATCGTCAGTTTGGTGATGACCTCCCTGCTGGAACCAGCTCTCAAGGCTGCAAATGTGGCGGCCATCAGTGACTGGCCCGCCGGCTTGGTGATCGTCGCCCTGATCAATTTTCTGGTGATCGCCTTTGTGGTGTTTCTGATCGTGCGGGCCATCGAAGCGATGAAGCGTGGCGATCAGGCCGCCGCCGGCCCTGACCCCCAGGCCCAGCTGGCAGCCGCTGCAACACGGCTGGCCGAGGCCCTCGAGCAACGTCAACTCTGAGTGATATCCAAACTCTGAGTGATATCCAAGCCAGGCGGCCTGACGATGCAGCGGAAGCCCATGTGGCTGGTGCTGGTGTCGATCCCCTGGGCCATGCGGGCCGCAGGCCGGTAGCGACGGCAATAGCTGGGGGCACAGAGAAAGGAGCCGCCTTTCACCACCTTGCGCGGCGCAGCGCCGTGCTGGGAGCCGGGGTCGATGCTTGCCTGCTTGCGGGCGCTCTGGGCCTCGGCGCAGCACCCGGCCGGCCCTGGCTGATGGGGACCGTACCAGCTGTCGGTCCATTCCCAAACGTTGCCGATCATGTCCACCAGGCCGTAGCCGTTGGCGGGGTACGCGCCTACCGGCGAGGTGAGCTCCCAGTCATCCAGGCAGCTGTTGTGATGGGGGAAGTCACCCTGAAAGGTGTTGGCCACGGGCACTCCGCCGGGATGGAGTTCGTCGCCCCAGGCGAATTCGCAACCCTCCCGGCCGCCCCAGGCGGCCCTCTCCCACTCCTCCTCCGTGGGTAGTTGCTTACCGATCCAGCTGGCGTAGGCCGCTGCATCGGCGTGGGCCACATGCACCACCGGGTGCTGGCCGCGGCCCTTGATTGAGCTGCCGGGGCCCTCGGGATGGCGCCAGCTGGCGCCGGGCACGTACTGCCACCAGCTGTAGTGGTTGGCCTGCCCTACGGTTCCGGCCGGTGGCACGAACACGATCGAGGCCGGTTGCAGCTGGGCCGGATCTGCATCGGGGTAGAGGGCCGAATCTGCGAAGCTCTCAGCCAGGGTTCGGTAGCTGGTGGCCTTCACAAACTTCAGGAACTGGGCATTGGTGACCGGGGCCCGATCGATCCAGAACCCCGCCAGCTCCACCCGGTGGGCAGGGGCCTCCTCCGGATAGTGCTGGTCGGAGCCCATCCAAAACGAGCCCCCCGGAATCCACACCATGCCGGAGGCTGGTGGTCGTCCGGGAGGCTTGCTCACCATGGATCAGGCAGCGCCGCTAGCGGCCTGTTCGAGTTTTTCCATCACCCGCTCCAGCGAGAAGCTGGCCGCCTTCTGGCGCGGTGGGTACTCCACAAAGGTTTTGAGGAACTCGCCCACATAGGTCTGGGCCGGCACGAGCATGAACACGTGGTCGAACATCCAGTCCCAGTAGGTGTTGGAGGTGATGTCGGCCCGCTCGTAGGGATCGGTGAGCAGGTTGAAGATCTTGGGCACCCGCAGCTCCACGAAGGGCTCGGCCCAGATCTGGCAAGTTCCCTGCTCGCGCTGCTCCTTGAACACAAACTTCCAGTTGTCGTAGCGCAGGCCCACCAGATCGCCGTCGTCGGAGAAGTAGAAGAACTCCTTGCGGGGGCTCTTGTCCGCCTTGCCCGTCCAGTAGTCGAGCATGTTGTAGCCATCCAGGTGGATGCGGAACGTTTTGTTCCCCACCTGGTGTCCCGTGAGCAGTTTCTGCTTGATCTCCGGCTCGCCGGCCGCGGCCAACAGCGTCGGCAACCAGTCGAGGTGGCTGCAGATGCCGGTGATGTTGGTGCCAGCGGGGATGTGGCCGGGCCAGCGCACCAGGGCCGGCACCCGGTAAGCACCCTCCCAGTTGGTGTTCTTTTCGCTGCGGAAGGGAGTCATCCCCGCATCGGGCCAGCTGTTCATATGCGGGCCGTTGTCGGTGCCGTACATCACGATGGTGTCGTCGGTGACGCCGAGCTCATCGAGCAGGTCGAGCATTTCACCGATGCATTCGTCGTGATAGATCATTACGTCGTGATATTCCGACTGCCAGCGTCCGCTGCGGCCCACATCCTGCGGGCGCGCGTAGGTGCGGAAGTGCATGTGGGTGGTGTTGAACCACACGAAGAAGGGCTCCCCAGACGCCACCGCATCGCGGATGAAGCGCTTGGCTTCGGCCATAAATTCATCATCGGCGGTTTCCATCCGCTTGCGGGTGAGCGCTCCGGTGCTCTCGATCCGCTGGGTGCCATCGCCATTAGCCCAGCAATGCAGCACACCGCGGGGGGCGAAGCGCTTGCGGAAATTGGGAAACTCGGGATCATCCTCCTTGGGGTAATCGCGCAGTTCCGGCTCTTCCTCCGCATTGAGGTGGTAGAGGTTGCCGAAGAATTCATCAAAGCCGTGCATCGTCGGCAGATGCTCATCGCGGTCGCCGAAGTGGTTCTTGCCGAACTGGCCAGTGCGATAACCCTGGGGCTTGAGCAGCTCGGCGATGGTGGGGTCTTCATCCTTGAAGCCCTGCTCGGCCCCCGGCAGGCCCACCTTGCTGAGCCCGGTGCGGTAGACGCTCTGGCCGGTGATGAAGGCGGCGCGACCGGCGGTGCAACTCTGCTCGGCGTAGTAGTGGATCAACTTGGCCCCTTCATTTGCCACCCGGTCGATATTTGGGGTCTGGTACCCCATCAGTCCGTGGCTATAGCAGCTCAGGTTGCTCTGGCCGATGTCATCGCCCCAGAGGATGAGGATGTTGGGCTTTCCGTTCGGCATGGGTGGAAAAGAGCGACGAGAGAGGGCAAGTACGCCTGGTCAAAGGATGGAAATGAATGGCCCCGATGACTGGAGATTCATGCACTTCTTCACACCCACCTTGAGGAGCCAAAACACAAGCGCGAATGGATCAATTCAGCGCAAAACGCAAACCCCAAGAGGACGATGGTTCAGGCCTGGCTTTGGGTGCGGTGTTGCCAGCGCAGAAAGGGCCCCGAGAGCAGCACGGTGATGAGCAGATACACCAGGATTCCCAATTTGACCGCCGGGACCCCGGGGGCGAAGGTGCCCGCCAGCAGCAGTGCCAGGCCCGGGTTGCGCATCGAGGTGACCAGGGCGAGGGTGACCCGCTGGCGCGGATCCCGGTCGGCCAGCCCATAGCCAAGGGCCAGGCTGATCAGCACCAGGGCTGCCATCACGGGCAAGGCCACGAGATTGGCCCCCACGTAGGTGACCAGCATCGGAGCCGTCTTCCAGAGCACCCCCAGCACCAACAGCAGCAGCAGCAGGTTGGCGATCCGGTCGAGGGGCGTCTCCAGCCGGCTGGCCCAGCCTGGAGCCAAGCGCCGCAGCACCAAACCAAGCAGCAGCGGCAACCACTGGGCCCCGGCCACCTGGCTAGCCACATGGCGGGGCTGGATCGCCCAACCGGCCACCCCGAATGTGTCGGTGAACAGGATCGCCAGCAGCGGGATCGTGAGGATCGCCACTAGGGCGGCCGCCACCTGGAGCAGGGCCGCCAGGGAGCGATCTCCCCCGGTCTTGCCCGCCTTGCGCAGCAGCAAGGGGGCACTGGGACACACGGCCATCAGGGAGATGGCAAAGCGGGCCGGCTGGGAGAGGGCCAGGGTGGGGGGCCAGAGCAGCAGCAGCAAGGCCGCCAGCGGAACCAGCACGCAGGTGCCCAGAAGCGCGCGCAGCAGCAGGACCCGATGCTGTTGCCAGCGGCTGAAGCCATCGAGGGGCAGCCCCACCCCCAGGGCAAACATGATCATGAACAGGGTGGCCTGGACCAGCAGGGACGGAGACGGGGCCATCACGACAAGGTGCCCAAAGAGAAACAGGGAGAACAGAGAGTGAATGAAGCGGTCTGAAGACAGCAGGGCCCGACCCGCGCGCTTAGGGGCCTGCCCCGAAGGCCACCAGCAGCAGGGCCACCACCCCGATCAGGGTGATCAGCACCGCCGTGGCCGCCGCCAGCTGGGGCTTGTCGCGGTAGACGTAGTCGTTCTGATGGAGACGGCGCAATTCGCGGCGGTATTGGATCGTGGCCCCCACCATCGCCAGGACCCCTGTGAGCAAAAAGCCCGCCGCCACCAGCTGCACGCCGCGCTGAGCCTGCACGTCACCGGAGGCGGCAGCGCGATCAATGGCCGCAATGATCTTGTCGAGACCGAAGCCGAAGCTGATCAGGGAGAGGCAGGTGCGGATCCAGGCCATCAGGGTGCGCTCGGCCGCATCCCGGTTGCGCTGTTTGGCCAGTTCGTTGGTGAGGTTCACGGGCGCCCCTCCGGGCTCAGGGATCGATGGGATGCTTCGGCCTCCAAATCACGGGCCAAGAACACATTGAGCAAGGTGCGGATCACGGCCACCACGCCCAATTGCACCAAATGGGCTCCGGTGGGGGAAGTGGAGGTGGCGACGATGTCGGCCCCTAGCTGAAACTCCAGAGCCATCGCCAACCAGCTGCCGAAGGTGAGCCTCACCGCCTGAAAAGCACTGGGGCCGCGCCGCCGGGCACGCCAGCCCTGCCAGGCCTGGCGCAGGGTGATCAACAAACCAAGCACCACTGTGGCAAGCGAGAAGGCCTCAAGCACGCTGCGCAGGGCCATTGCCAGGGCCGCCAGGCCCTGATCAAAAACAACCAACAAGCTGGGTTCTGAGCTAGGCATCGAGGTCAGCTGGCAAGCATGGGTGCATTCGCTTTCCAAAAGCTAAGGAGCACTGCCGATGCCGGCAGCTGCGCTGACGCTTTTGCGAAATCCTGCGCGAGCCCCTACTCCGCCGCCGCACAGCTGGGGCAGAGGGCCCGCACGTTGAGCACGCACTCGAGCAGGCGGAAGCCATGGCCGCCCGCGGCCTGCTCCCCCGCTTGGAGCACCGCAGAATTTTCAAATTCCTCAGTGCGGCCGCAGCGGACACACACCAGATGGTGGTGGTCGCGATGGGCATCACTGGCCAGCTCAAAGCGGCGCCCACCCTCGGGCAGCTCCAGCTCCTGCAGCAGCCCCATGGAGCTCAGCAGCCGCAGGGTGCGGTACACCGTGGCCAGCGATACCCGCTCCTCGCTCCGGAGCAGGCGCTGGTGCACCTCTTCAGCTCCCAGGTGGCTACCTTCACCGATGCGCTCGAACAGGGCCAACACACGCTGCCGCTGGGGCGTGAGCCGCTGACCGCGATCGTGCAGGCTGGTGCGCAGGCCATCCCCACTAGCGGGAAGGGTTGGGGGGGGAAGCTGGGCTCCAGGGCTTAGTCGGGCAGTCAAAGCGTGATCCCAGGCTTCTCAACAATAGGCGCAGTTGCGAAGAACAGATGTAGTTGCGAAGAGGTGCCATGAGTAAACCCCGGGCCGTCTTTCTAGATGCCCTCAGCTTGGGCCCGGTGGACCTGGCTCCCCTTGAGCGTCATGTCGAGCTGATCTGCTGGCCGAGCACCCCGCCGGAGCTACGCCTGGAGCGGCTGCAGGGGGCCGCGATCGCGATCACCAACAAGATCCGGCTGGATGGGGAGCTGTTGGAGCAACTGCCCCAGCTGCGGCTGATTTGCGCGGCTAGCACCGGCACCGACCAGATCGATGGCCAGGCCTGCAGCGAGCTCGGCATCGCCGTGCGTAATGCAGGTCGCTACAGCACGGCCTCGGTGGTGCAGGTGACCTGGGCGTTGATCCTCGAGCTGGTCTGCGATCTGCAAACCCGGCGGCGCCAGGTGCAAGAGGGCGCCTGGCAGCACAGCCCGGTGTTCGCCCTGGTGGAGCCGGAATTCGAGGAGCTGTCCGGCCGCACGCTCACGGTGCTGGGAGCCGGCACGATCGGCCGAGGCGTGGCAGCCGTGGCGGAGGCCTTCGGGATGGAGGTGCGGCTGATCACCAGTCGCAGCGGTGCCGGCGAACTCGAAGCGGCCCTGCGCCAGGCAGATGTGCTGAGCCTGCATGCCCCGCTCAACCCGGCGACCCGGGGCCTGCTCAACGCCGAGCGGCTGGGCTGGTTGAAGCCGTCTGCCGTGCTGGTGAATCTGGGCCGGGGCGGCCTGATCGAGCTGCCGGCCCTAGTAGAAGCCCTAAGGCGAGGGGCATTGGCCGGAGCCGCCCTCGACGTGCTCGACCAGGAGCCCCCTGGCGCCGAGTTGGATGCACTTAAAGAGTTGCCAAATCTGATCCTGACGCCCCACATTGGCTGGGCTTCCCGCCAGGCCCGCCAGCGACTGGTGGCCGCCCTGGCCGAGGCGCTGGAGAGCGAAATCGGGAGCTGGGGATGACAGGCCGCAGCGGAGCACCAACACTGCAGGGAGTTCACTCCCCTGCCATGCCCCGCTCCCATCCGCGCCTGCTCGGTTGCGTCATTGCCGCGGCCCTGGCGATCGGCGGCGCCTGCCCTGCCCTGGCAGCACCCGCAAACCCCACCCGGGCCTCCCTACAGGGCGTCACCTTCACGGTGAGCAGCCAGGGGGAGGGCTCGGTGCGCCAGCTCACCATCGCCACCAGCGGCACCCCCCGGGCGATTGCCCCGATTCGGCAGGAGATTCTCGGCAGCGTCAGCGGCGTGGAGGTGGCCGACCTCGATGCCAACGGACTGCCCGAGGTGTACGTGTTCATCACCAGTGCCGGCAGCGGCAGCTACGGCTCAGTGGAGGGTTGGGCCCTGAACAAGGGGCGGCGATCGCTCTCCTCGATTCACCTGCCGGAGCTCAGCGGCAAGGCGGCCGAGGGTTACCAGGGCCACGATGAATTCGCGGTGGTGGAGCTCACCCTGGCCCGCCGATTCCCGATCTACCGCCCTGGCGATAGCAATGCCAAGCCCACTGGGGGCACCCGCCAGATCAGCTACAAGCTCGTGCCGGGAGAGGCGAGCTGGCAGCTAAAACCGGTGCGGGTCGACACGTACTGAGATGGCTGGTGGTGGCTGGAGGCTGCTGGCAGGGGGTTTGCGCGCCACCCTGCTGGGGGCGGCGACCCTGCAGCCCCTGGGTGCCGATGCCAGGGGCGACGGGCTGCGGGAAGCCATCGCCGCCTTTGAGCAGCGGGGGTTCGTGATCCGCCGGGAGCATCCCCGCTGCGCCGAGCCCCAGCTCTTTGGGTTGTACGTGCGCGGCCGGCGGGAGGTGGTGGTCTGCCCGAAGGGCAACCAGCTGGTAACCCTGCTGCACGAGGGCTGGCATGGGGTGCAATCGCTGTGCCTGCGCGGCACCCCCCTGGTGGGCAGCGATGCCCTGCTGCGGCAGCTGGGGCGCCGGGATCGCCGCGAGCTGCAGCTGCTCTATCGCCCCGACCAATGGCAACGGGAGGCCGAGGCCCGGGTGATGGCCCGTGAACCCCTGGGCCGCTACCTGGAGGCCCTCGATCGGGCCTGCGCCGCCCCAGCCCCCCAGGCGCCGAAGGCAGACTGAATTACCTCCTAAGGCCGCGCGAGCCATGCCCACCCAAGCCGCCGTTCAGGCCTATTACGGCCAGGAGCTCACCGGCACGGCCGACCTCAAAACCAGCGCCTGCTGCGATGCCGATGCGGTGCCGGCCTGGCTGCGGCCGCTGCTGGCCCGGATCCACCCCGATGTGCTGGCGCGCTACTACGGCTGCGGCCTGGTGTGCCCCCCCCTGCTGGAGGGCTGCCGCATCCTCGATCTGGGCTGCGGCACCGGCCGCGACGTCTACGCCCTGGCCCAACTGGTGGGGCCCAGCGGTTCGGTGGTGGGCGTCGACATGACGCCGGAGCAGCTGGCGGTGGCCCGCGAACACCTGGCCTTCCATGCCGAGCAGTTCGGCTACGCGAATGTGTCGTTCTTGGAGGGCACGATCGAAGCCCTCGAGGCGTTGCCCCTGGAGCCAGCCAGCTTCGATGTAATCGTGAGCAACTGTGTGCTCAACCTCTCCACAAACAAGGCGGCGGTGCTGCAGGGGGTGAAACGGCTGCTCAAGCCGGGCGGTGAGCTGTATTTCTCGGATGTGTACGTGGATCGGCGCCTGCCGGAAGCGGTGCGGCGCGATCCGGTGCTTTACGGCGAGTGCCTGGGGGGAGCCCTCTACTGGAACGACTTCCTGCGCCTCGCCAAGGGCGCCGGCTTCCTTGACCCGCGACTGGTGAGCGACCGCG
>NZ_JAGQCQ010000139.1:0-9216 GCF_024346275.1 Cyanobium sp. BA20m-p-22 | reverse complement strand
CGCCATCGCTTCTGGATCGGGAAGTATTCGGGACTCAAGGGTGCTCAGGTAGTGAGTGCCCCCAGTGGGGCGGTGGGTTTCCCGCTGGCCGTGGGCTCCGGTGACACCGGACCTGGCGCTGGGATGATGTAGTTCCGCCACCTACCGTGGTGGTGCATGCGGTGCATCACCTCAATAAGCCGCGCTTAAGGAAGATCTGACTAGCAGTTGAGGCCTGTCACCTCCTGGGAGGGACACCTGATGGTTCTGGATGGGAATGGCCTGCGGCTTTCCTGCTGCGGCGTCCTGGGTGAGGGATCAGGTCCCAGGGCCTGGCGCTCACAAGCAATCCAGAAGCAATAGCATTGTTAACCCGACTTCTTTAACTCGGCACTACGAGTCTTGGCCCACTTTGACATTGACAAACTGATTGCTTCTAAATTCCACTGGTGTGGACTATTGCGACTACACCCTTTTGATCTGTAGTGAATTCCTGGTTTCAGCAATCCAGCAAGACGCAGCCGCCTTAATGTCTCTCGGCTGACTCCCATCCTAAAGCAGCAGTCTGTCGTTGGAACCCACAAATGAGCATCCGAGATTAATTTAGCCATTGCATTATCTAATGCTAACAACAACCATTGATTGCTGTTGCGGACTCGTTGAACTTATTGGCCGATGGGCAATCGGAGGGCAAGGCCTTGTGCCAGTTCTCGCCTGCGTAGGACACGACAGAATCAATCATTGCGGCGCAGTCGATCTCAGCTATGGGGGTGTGCCACTTTCTACTAGTTGTGGCCGCTTGCATTGGCACGCGCGAATGCTTCCGCAGTGCTCGCTGAGCTAGCCCACCGATATTCCCTTAGATGACATTCGAGGGTATGCCCCATAGCCATGGCCATCGAGCCGGCGTCAATGCCAAGGCAATGTCCCCGCAGGCTGTAGGAGTGACGCAGCGAATATGGAGAAAGGGACTCGCCCTTTTCCTTTTGTGCGGCCTTGAGTTCTCGCCAATATGGCCTGCGCTCCAGGTAGGTAGCAATACAGTCACCTGGACTGGTACCGCTTGACAAGGATGGCAGTAGTACATTTCCCGATCGCCAACGACCAAGCAATGCACTATCGCTGCGAACCCCAGCATCATTTACTGCAACATTACGCAAAGCTAAGGGGTATAATCGTCGAGGGTTGGTTACGCCACCGCCGGAGCGCTTTCGGTAGTTGCACCACCAGAATTCTGTTCCATCAGCTTTGTCCTCCTTCACTGAAAGGTGCAACAGCTCAATTGGACGAAGACCAAGAATCGCCATCAGGTAAATTGCATCACCCCAGCATGATCCGGCTGAGTCGGCCGGAAAGCTATCAATAAGTTTGCTGATTTCAATGTCTGTGAGTGTCGCAGCCTCTCGTCTTAAGGTCCCTGAGGGACTGCGCCCAACGAGGTCAGCGAGGCTGGGTGGTGGCGTCCAAATAGAAGGGAAGCCCTCACGTGCAACGCAATGCCTCAGGAATTGGGCCAGGTTCTGAGCACGTATTTCGCGTGTGCGAGATCCTGGTATCCATTTCTTAATGCAGGCTTCAATAAGCTCACCAGATGAAGTGGCCGGAGAGTTGCTGCTAAGTAAACGGAGAGCGTCGTTAAGTACTGGCTCGTACTTTAGGTTCCAGGTTTCTTGCTTTATCGTGTTTCCATGATTTAGTTTTTGATCCTTAAATCTCTCCATGGCATTACTCCAGTCTCCCGTTACGCATGGGTGCTCAGCGACTGCACCTACTGCCAACAGCTGGTGAGGCTTGTTCCGAAATACGGCCTCAGCTGCCTCTGAGAGATTCTCGCCTGCCTCTAAACGTATGGCGATGGCATCGCAAATACGAACAATGTCCGGGACGGATGCCTGACACCAATCAAGCGGAAGCTTGACCGATGGCCTGGATGTCCCAATCCGGATCTGGAGCTTGACAGTTCCACGATGTCCTGTCAGTGACCAAGAACGACGGCCAGGGTTTGCAGTCACCGTTGAGCGGAGGGCCAATACCCATGGCTCCACGAGCTTGCCGGACTTGGCGACGGTGACGGGCATAAGGGCCAGACGTGGGAGCTGAGCGGGAGCTGGGAGACTGCCACAACATGCTGATTGTGGCAGCTTGTGGCGGCAAGACACGTTGCAGCAACTAGTATAAGACCAGAAACGCTAGCCACGACTAGCCAGCAGCAGTTGCTTTGGGAGCACTAGGTCGCAGGTTCGAATCCTCTCGCCCCGACTGACTTTTCACCGATAGGCCCCCTGCTTTGTGGGCAAGATGTGGGCAAAGCCACCAGGCGCCGCCTTCCTCAAGATTCAAGTTCTGGCAGCGGGACACAGCAAAACCAGCAGGACTGGCGGCTTGATTCCCTACAAGCCCTGCTGGACCCCTCTCAGGGCGTCATTGGACGATCCCAGTCCATCCCAGCTGGCTTAGGCCTGGCCCACACCAACAAAAGGCCCTGGTCCAGTAGCGGACTGAACCAGGGCTTTCGTTGCCGTGCCTGAAAGGCTCAGTTTTTCTCGAGGAGATGGGGCGTGCGGGCCGTCGCTTCATTCATCGCTTCGTTACAGCGCTCTAGGTGATACAGAACTGGTGAATTGCTGCTTGGGAATTTGCGGCGCCAATGCACCCCAGCCCGGAACAAGCCGGCCTTGCGCCAGCGACCCAGGGTTTTCTCGCTCACACCGAGAAGCGGAGCCGTCGATCGTGCATCAGCCCATTCCTGGGTATGGGCTAGTTCGATTGGCTTGGCAGGGGGCTGCGGACGGCTGTGACGAACTCTTGGAGAGACCATTACCGGCCCCTCCTGCAACAGCGAGGATTCACATTCGACTTCTGGGCCACCAGGCCGCACTGCCCCTCGGGGGGTAGGCCGACCAGAGCAATGCTGTTTGACATCACCCTTCCCCCTGCAGCAACGCCACCACCGCTGGATCCCAGACGATCTGCTGCCGGTGCTCGCCGCGGCTGCAGCGCGGCAGGGCGATACCCCAGTCGCAGCCGACTGCAGTGAGCTGCCAGTCATCAAGGTCATTGCGCACCTGCAGGCCGCAGGCGGCCAACCGGCGGTTGATATCCCTGATCGTGTGGCCCAGCCGCTCGGCCAGTTGCTCTGCATCCAAGCGTGCCTCGACTGGCGCACGACCTTGCTGAGCGGGCCAATGAGCTGAGTCCGCAGACTGGCTGTCTCGCAGAAGCTGTTGCAGTGGGGCCAGCTGGAGGCCGGTGCTGGTCTCGATGTCCTCAATGGCAGCGAGGAGCGCATCGGAGTAACCGACGCCGGTGAGCTCGATGATCTCCTCGGCAAGCCGCAGCACCGCAGCCGCGGTCTGGCTCTTTTCCCCAGCCGGGCCTGAAAGGTGGGCCCTTGCTTTGACCTGGTGGTTGCGCTGGATGGCGGGCAGAACCTCGTGGGTAAGCCAGCGCCGCATCCGCCAGGCCGTCTGGCTGTCGCCGAGCAGCAGCAGTCGCAGTAGGCCGCCTTCACTGATCAGGGCCAGAGTGCAGCCCTGGCTGCCGGGTCCTTCCTGGGAATAAAGGCACTGCTCCTCCTCCCGCAGGTTGGCCAGCCCCCTGGCGATCGCAAGCTGGCCAAGGGCGCCAGCTATATCAGCGGCGACGAACCAGGCCTCACCGTGCTCATTGGTGCTCACCCGAATGCGGTGCCCCTCGAACGGATAGGGCACCAAAGCGGTTGTGCTGCTCATAGCTGAGAAGGCGAGAGGACAGTGGCGCCAGCTGCGCCAGTGGTGGCGAGGGGTGCTCCTGCCTGCGGTCTCCGGGGAGCTGGCACCGGGCCGCTGAGCAGCAGCAGGATCGTGCTCAGTTGCAGCGCCAGCAGCAGCCACAGCAACCACTGCAACTGCTGCAGCGCTCTGAGCCCCACGGTGGTGGTGCTTCTCTGGCGGGTGCGGCAGAAGGCCGGCAGTTGGGGACTCTTTCCCCTGCCGCCGAAGCGGACGTTGGTGTGCTGGCTCATCAGAAGGGCACCTCCTCGTCGCTGATGGGGCCGCTGGTGGACCAGGCCGGGGCCGCCGGTGCTGGCACGCCAGCGGGTGCGCCCCATGTCGCCGCGCTCGAACTGCGGGAGCCCCCTGCAGCGGCGGTTGCCGTCTGAGACGCCGAGTCACTGACGGACTGGCCAGCGGAGAAGGCCGCTAAGTCGGCGGCTTTTTCTTGCTGCTGCGTACCGCTCCTGCCCTCACAGAACTCCAGGCGGTCGATCACCACCAGGGTCTTGCTGCGCATCTCACCGCTGCTGCGGTCACTCCACTGCTCGAATTCGAGCCGCCCGACGATCGCTACCTTGCTGCCCTTGCGCAGGTAGTCGCCCGCCACCTGGGCGGTCTTGCCCCACGCCTTGCAGTTCACCCAGAGCGGCTCCTGGGGCTGGCCGTCGCGCGGCGGGCGGTTCACCGCCAGGGTGAACTCGCAGATGCAGCTGCCGGTCTCAAAGAAGCGCAGCTCCGGATCCCGGCCGGCATTGCCGACCAGCACGATCAGATTGATGCTCATGCCTCCACCTCGAGCGCCGAGCCGGTGCGGGCCTTGATGCGCTCCTGAACCGCCAGCAGTGACGGCAGGCCGATGAGCGGATGGGTGCGCACCAGTTCGTGCAGCGCTCCGCTCCAGGTGATGTTGTGCCTGCGGGCGAAGGCATCGACCCGCTCAAAGGTGTCGTTGTTCATGGCGATGGTCTTCTTGTGGTTGCCGATCCGCTGGCGTAGTGGCCGCGGCTTCTGGGGGGAGGTGCTCATGTCCCCGCCCCCGCGCTCTGTTGGGCGCTCTCGCTGTCCTCGAGCTGCCGGCGGCGCCTGGAGATCGCGCTCCAGAGCCGCTCGGCGTTCTCGTCGTTGATCTGGCCCGCACTGAGCAGCTGGTTGATGCGTCCGTAGGCGCGCTCGAGCTCCTGCAGGGTGGCGATGTGTGGGATTTGGCGGAGGCCCACCTCCACCGGATTCAATTCAGGCTCTGGAGCTGGGGCAGCCTCTTGAGCTGGAGCCGGGCCTGGAGCCGAGGCAGCAGCTGCCTGGCTCCTGCTTCTCCGCGGTGCTGGCTGGGTGCCTGCGGCAGGGGTCTCGCTGGCCTGCAGCGATAGGACCTCCTGCTGCCGGGTTTGGTGCCCGGCTTGCTGCTCAGCTGGGGTGGCCGGCTCCGGCGCAGCCCCGCTGGTGCCCACAATCTCGGCGTCGATCACCTCTTGATCTGCCTCAGCGTTTCCCCCATGGGATGACTCGATGCGCCCAGTGGCGCTGTTTTGGGTTTCCGGTGGAATCATTTTGTCTTCGCGATGGCGTAAGAGGTTGGGTACAGCGGCAGCGCGGGAGCTAGCTGCAGTACGCCGGGCGGTGGGTTTTTCCGGCGCCGTGGCTGTCCCAGCGGGTTCCTCAGCGGCCTGGCTCCATGCCGCAGCGACCTGTGGTGGCGCCTGGATTTCAGCCCCAGTAATGCTGGCCCTGCCAGCTTCTCGGACCGTGACCGCCTCGATGTCGAGCGCCTCCTCCTGGGTGATCAAGCCCAGGGCGATCTCCGGGCAATAGACGTTCGACCACCAGGCCGCGGCGCGGTAGCGCAGCATCTGGCCGGTCATCGTCTGCCACTTGCTGGTCTCGTTGCCCTGGCGGTCCTTGCGGCTCCACCAGCCCTCCTTGCGGGCCAGTTCCAGGGTGATGGTTTCCCCTTCCAGCACCTCACCGGTGGCCTTATCGGTGGCTACCGCGTAGCAACTGCTGGGCTGCTCCTTGGCGTCAAAGACAAAGCGCAGCGGCGAGAAGCGGCCGCTGGCATTCACCGTGGCGATCAGGAACTTGCTGCTCCAGGTCGGCCGCCCGTGGATCGGCGTCATGTTCTGCATCACCACTAGCGGTGAGAGACGCATGCGCCCGGCGATCTCCAGGGCGATCAAGCTGTTGGCCAGCCCCTGCTGCCCCTGGTACTCCTTGGGCACAAGGCTCGAGGAGCACAGGGCTTTGGCCATGCGCTGGGCGGCATCAAAGGCGGCGATACCGCTGAATACCTGCAGGGTGTCTGTCGTTGGGGCCAGGGTTGAGGCAGGTGATGGGCCTGAACTGGTGGAGAGGGCGGAGTCGTTCATTAGAAGAGATCAATGGAATCCAAATCAATGCCTACGGTTTCGGGAAGGCTGAAGTCTTGGAAGACAGGACGGAACGCCTGGCGCCCGTGACTCGGCCAGCTACCTGTGGCCTGGCATTCGGCGATCCGCCGGAAGGCCTCCTCCCGCCGCTGCAGACCTTTTTCCAGGTCTTGCCCATCAAAGATGAGCAGGCTGCAGTCGATCGGGGCGGTCAGATCGCTAGGCCACTCAAAGGCAATCACACCGGACTCGAGCGGCGGCTGCCCATGGCGGTCCTCATGGCCTAGGGCCAGGTGGGCTAGCTGCAAGTCGTAGGCCAGGTCCTTGGCCTGCCAGTAGAACTTCCGCGGCACGGCGCTGCGGGTTTTCTTGAGGTCAAACAGCCTGCCGTCGCTGGTGACCACATCGGGAAGGCAGCGGCAGGGCCGGCCCGCTTCGTCTTGCCAGAAGTGGGGCTGCTGGCTGAGCGACGGGTCCAGGGCCGCCAGCACCTCGCCCACCACTGGGTCGGCGTAGAGGGCATCAGCGATGCGCTGGGCCTGCTCAACCATCTCGACGCTGACTGGCGTCAGTCCGGCTGCTTCCGCTTCTGCGCAGTTGGCGGCGCCGATCTTGGTGTTGCGGGCGATTGATCGATACGCCGCGAACCGGTCATCAATCCGGAAGGGGGGCGTCAGCAGGGCATCGACCAGATCGCCTTTGACCATGTCCGCCGAGGGAACGAATTTTGCGGCACCTGGCCCGAAACGATGGCTCCAGGTCCGCATCGTGCCGGTCACTGCACCCTTGAGCGCCGTGGGGGACCAGGCGGGATGGCGGTGATAGTCCGCCAGAGAGAAATTGCTCATGGGGCATCCTCCAGGCCATAGCCCAGGACGATCCGCCGCGCTTCTAGCAGCGAGGGGCAGAGTCCTGAATCAATCCCGCCGCCACCGCAGTGCAGCAGCGTTGCCACGTAGCTCCCGCAAATGCTCTGCCGAAAGCTGATGGCGATGCCGTGGCCGGCCAGGGCTGCCAGTGAGTCGGTCGTGATCTCCCGCCAACGCTGCTGCCACTGGGCCAGGGCGGCGGAGAAGGAGGCTTGGATCAGGATGTAGTGCTCCAGATCGGAGCGTTGCAACCCCTTGGAATCAGGGGGCAAGGAGAGGGAAGCCGTAAAGGCTCGTTCGCGTTGATCCACCTTTCTGCAAAGAAGGATGCCAACGCTACCCCTGCGGTTATCTATTCGGGAACCCTTAAGTCAGGTATTCCGGTACCGCATAAATGCCCTTTAGTAGCGCACGCGACGGCGCTAACGGCTGCTTTTTGGCATCCTCTGCGCCTGTTAAGCCGCCTTGCTGAGAGGCTCGCTGGGCTCCAGCTCCGGGGCCACCTCCTTCACCCAGGCATGCACGGCCTCACGGGCGATCGGGACGAGGGCCGGGCCCAGCCGCTCCCCGGCAAACAGGGCGTTCTCGATCGCCACTACCTGCTCCATCGGCAGATCTCCCGCCTTGCGCAACACCTGCATCGCGGCGGACACCGGCCGCAGCCCGACCAGTTCCAGAGCCTGATCGAACAGGCTGCGTAGCCGCTTGGTCTCAGCCTCGGCGTCGATCTCCTCCTGGCATGGCCAGAGTTCGGCGGGCCCCTCCAGCTTGCCGATGTAGCAGGCGAACCAGTCTTCTGCCCCCCAGGGGCGGCCGTCGGCATGCAGCACTGGCCTGGCTCGCTGCACCCGATCGCGCAGCAACCGGTCCTTGATTGCGCCCCGCTCCTCTTGCGCCAGGCACTCGTTGAGCACCGCCAGCTGGATGAAGGTGCTGGGCTGGGGCTGCAACACCTTGCTGTTCTCCAGGTTGCCCCACTGGCCGCCGGCGACCCGCAGCGGCCAGGGGATCAGCCCTGGGCAGGCCTTGGCCCAGTCCTGGGCGGTGGTGACGGACCAGTCGTTGCTCTTGCGCCAGTTCCGCAGGAACTTGCCGAACTGCACTCGGGCCGCATCCAGCTTGTCCTGCAGGCTTTGCATAGGGTTACCGTTTGGGAACCCTTAAAGTATCCCGTGCTTCTTGCTAAGCACCAACCCCCAATGGTCGGCTTCGTGACAGGCTGTTACGGGCATCATGAGCTCTATCCGCGCTGACAGTTAGGGGGGTGCTGAGGCAAGCCTCACCGGCCTGATTAGCTGAGCCTCAGCACCCGCGCGGCTTCTTCGACACTCGTGGCAACGCCGCTGTAGCCACCAAAGCGTTCCACCAGCTCAAGGAACGAGCGCTGCTCCTCCCGCAGCCTTCCCTTCGGGGCCTTCACCTCGATGGCGCTGAACACGGCCAAGGTTTGGCCCAGGTGCTCCGGGCCGATCAGCACCTGGCGCAGGCCGATCAGGTCGCTGCTGCCTTTGCACAACCCATAGGTCACCAGCCGGCCGCGTTCATCCCGCAACGCACCGACGTTGTTGCGCCACAGCCGCACTGGACTGGAGCCCAGCTGCAGCCGAATCCGTTGCTGCAGCTCCTGCTCGCTCACGCCAGCAGGCTCCAATGACCTCGCGTCTGGCGGCTGGCGATCACATGGCGTGCCCAGCCCTTGGGGTTCTTCATGCCGCGCTGGGTTCCTAGGGCCTCTAGCTCCGTGGCGGTTCGGGCTCGGCTCTGCTCCCGCTTCCGTTGGCGGCGCAGCTCCTGCTGGTTGATTTCCCGCAGCTCACCTTCCACCGTGATCAGCTTCTGGCGCTCCGGCCGGAACACATGTCCGCATTCCGGGCAAACGCTGAGCGTGCTGGCCAGGGCGCAGAAGCACTGCGGGCAGGTCTTCACAGGCGGGGCCTTGCTCTGCTCCCGCTTCTTGACGCCATCAAGGCTCCACTCCTGCTCATCTAGGTGGTGGCCGAGCCGCTCGATATTGCCAACGTGATCCAAGATCACCGCGGTCTTCCCTGGCTGCGGGCGCAGGCAGCGGCCGATCATCTGCAGGTGCAGCGCCAGGCTCTGGGTGGGCCGCAGCAGCAGGCAGCCGCCCACCGAGGGCACATCCACCCCCTCACCGATCAGGCTGCAGCTGGTGAGCACCTTCAGCTCACCGGACCCCAGCTGCTCCAGCAGCTGCCTGCGCGTGGCTACATCCTGGCTGCCGTCGATGCT
>NZ_JAGQCQ010000138.1:0-9223 GCF_024346275.1 Cyanobium sp. BA20m-p-22 | reverse complement strand
TGGTATACTTACGTAGGAGGTCCATTCCCTTATGGCCGGTACAATAATACCGGTATTGAGACAAGCACTACTTACACCTGGGCTCAAGTGCAGCCCGTAGCATCAGGCCCGGCGTCAGTACCAGCACCAATCCCAATTCTGGGCATTTCCGCATTATTTTTCTACAGCCGTAAGTTAAAGAAACGGATTAGGGAGAGCAATGCAACTCCTTCCGCTGCTAATTAAAGTAGGCTCGAGAGCGGCTTGAGTAAATTAGTTCAAGCCGCTACCGGAGGCGCGGAAAATATTAGGCATAAATGGTGCTTGAGTGAGATATTTTTATACTTGGACTGGCATGGCTTATATCAGAAAGCTTAGTGTAAATATTTTTGTATTTATCTGCCTTGCCCCCTGGTCCGGCTAGCTTTACAATCTTCTGGTTAGAAAGGGCATTTGTGAGTCAAAATAGATTGCCTCTCGGTGGGATCAGGTTGATCCGGCGCATCGGCCGGGTGTTATTGGCGGTATTCATTTTTGCCGTTGCTTTCAACTTCCTGCCCCTCAATCTAGGCTCACCAGATTGGGGTCTTGGCATATCCAACACCATTGTCAGCTCGGCCAGCCTTGCACTCGTAGGAGTGGCCCTGTTGCGAGTGTCAGGCTACCTGCAGCTTCACGTCCATAGCCAGGAGACTTCCAACCCTAAGGGTCCACGGCTGATCGCCCTTAAGAAATCAGAGCTGGGGATCCGCCGTCTGGCTCTGGCCGGCACCATCAGCTTGCTGCTGCTGGCTGGCTGGCAGGCCATTCTCTTTGCCAAGGGCATGGAGCTGATTACGGCCAAAGGCGCAGCAACCAGTAGCCAGGCCCAGGAGCAAATAAAGGCAGTCGAATCAAGAATAAAAAGTGCCCCCGATGCTGTAATTGAAGCCGAATGGACGAAATTTCAAGCTAGCTTGCCTCCTGCTTTCTTCAAAGCTGAGCTAGATGCATCAGCCAGGCGAAAGGAGCTGCTGTCTTCGGTGGGAGCTCGTAGTGAGCAGTTTCGTGTTGACCTAAACCGGCAAACTTCTGCTGCCGCCTGGAACCTCGGCCGCACTGCCATGCGCATCTGCTTGATGGCCATTGCCTACGCCTGGGGATTTTATGGCCTTCACAAGCTTTAGTTATATATTTAGCCAGCGCACCATCTGCCATGTTTGAGCTGCGGCATTGGGTACCTAGACTTTCCAACCGAAGGGCACTTTTCCTTTTGCTGGCTGCTTTGATGTTTTGCTGGAATGCCAGCATACTTTGGCTTGGCTTGCAAGACCTTGGTCTGCAGATCTTTCAGCTGTTGCTTTGGCTTGGTATCGCCATCTCCTTGGAGGATAAGCTAGCCAATCTCTGGCCAAAACCAAGCCGTTTCAGCTTCTTTGCTGGAGCAATCTTAATCGCCCTGCTTTTAACTCTCTCGCCAGCCTTGATCAGTTTCCAGGCAGGTTACATCAAGTATTTGCTCTTGCCTGGATCTATCTCCGCCCTGGCCTTGCTCAGTCGGCCAGTCCAGCAATGGCAACTCTTTGCGGCCCCCCTGCTCATTTCCCTGCTGCTTCCAATTAGCGGCGCATTTGCAGTGTTGTCATCCCCCATTCAAAATCGGCTCACAGCCCTGTTCACCTGGATTTTTCTCTATGGGCTCGGCTTTCAGACAGGCCTCAGTGGTAAGGAGATCTCGCTTGGCTCTGCTGGTGTAGTGGTTCAGACGCCCTGCAATGGCAACGAACAGCTGATCTTTTCGATCAGCATGGTAATAATCTTCCAGCTCATTTTTCCACTGAAGCAGCGTGGCCACATCCTCGCAGCATTCGGTGGCGCCATAGTTTCGGCCTATGCCATCAATACGGTTCGCATTGCCCTTCTGGCCTACTTCACCACCTGGGCAGATCGCAGCGGCATGCCAGCTTTTGATTTCTTCCATGGCCACGGAGGCCTCATTTTTTCCTTGATTGCTGCCACCATTGCCGGCTGGATTTATTACAGGTTGCTCGATCAAGAGTTAACCGCATGAGCAGTATCAACCCTGCCCAGCTCGATCGCGCTCAGCAGCGGTTCTGGTTGGCAGTGCTAGCTGCAGGTGTCGGCCTGGCCACCCTTCACCTGGTGGTTTTTCCCCAGTCACCGCCCCTTCCCCAGCCGCCCGCTTCTGCACTCCTGCCACCGCCCTGGCAAGCCGCTGCCGCTTCGATTGGGACCGCCACCCAGCACACCAGCTTGCTGCAGCGCAATGTTGCCATCGGCCCGAGCAAACGCTTTGCCCATGGAAGGGATTGGTTGCTCCTCACACCGCTTGCCTCTTGGCAGGAGGCTGCCCTGGATCCAGCAGCCATCACCAAAACCATCCCCGAGCTTCAGCTGCAGGAGGCTCAGCTGCAGGAGACTCAGCTGCCGACACCCTCCCAAGCCAAGCAGCAGATTGCCAGGGGCCGCATCCAGGGCCTAACCAGTTATCCAACTTGTTTGACCCGCACTGGCGCCTTCGCCTTCACGGCTGCCGGGCTAAGCGGCACCAGCGGGGCCCCGCACTTGGATTTTTTGCGAACCCTCCTGCGGGGCCGCCTACCTTCTCTCCCCAGACCCTCCTTTTCCTGCCTGCTCGTCACCACAAATTCGCCCCAGACATTGGCTGGGGTCGCAAAATCCAATCCCCTCCTCGCTGCCCTTGCAAGCCACACCCAGTGGCCCCGGTGATCTGTTGGGGCCTCAGCCCAGCAACTTGATCTGGTAAAGCACGTCTTCGAGGGCGGCGATCACTTCACAGGAGTTGCAACTGGCATGGGTGCAGGGCGCAGGCGAATGCCGTTATCAGGTGAAGCCAGTGTTGAGAGCTGGAGGCCCTTCAGGTTCTCCGGCACCTGCTTGTACGATTTGTACAGAAACTGGGGCGCTATGGGAGAAATTGCAGTGAGCCAGGCCCGTGAGAACCTCGCGGAGGTCATCGAATCCACGCAGCGCAGTGGCGAGCCCATCGTGCTCACCCGACACGGCCGGCCGGTGGCGGTGCTGCTGGAGCATGCGGCGTTTGAGCGTCTGGTGGCGGCGGCTGATGAGGCCAGTGACCGCGTAGCCCTGGCCCAGGCGCGCAAAGACGATGACAGCGTGCCGTGGGAGCAGGTCAAGGTTGACCTTGGCCTGGTTTGAACTCGGATTCTGATCAGCCACCGCGGCGCTATGAGGTCCGCCTGGCCCGCCGTGTTGTGCGCTCCCTGGCGGACTTGCAACGGCGCGATCAGCAACGCATGCGCGCAGCCATTGATCTGCTGGCCGAGAATCCCCGGCCTCCCAACTGCGTTGCTCTTCAGGGAGAAGCCGGGGTCTACAGGGTGCGTGTCGGGGATTACCGCATCGTTTATGAGGTGTTTGATCGGGTGCTTCTGGTGCAGGTGGTCCGAATTGGCCATCGGCGGGAGGTTTACCGCTGATGGTGATCCGTTGGGGCCTCAGCCCATCAACTTGATCTGGTAGAGCACGTCTTCGAGGGCGGCGGCGGCGCTGATGCCGCAATAGCGCTGGGGGTTGTCGGGGGTGCAGCAGCTTGCCAGGGGGGCCAGGCTTGTCCAGGGCCGGGGATGGCAGAACTGCACCACGCTGAGGCGCTCCTGCTGGCTGCCCGCCGGTGCCACCACCCGGTGCCAGCCCACTGGGATCAGGCCATTGCTGAGGCGCTCCAGCATGATGCCGGTGTTGAGGATCACCCGCCCTTCCGGCGGCAGGGCATCGAGCCATTTGCCTTCCACCTGCACCTGCAGGCCCGGCCCGCTGGCCCGGGGCAGGGCAGTGATCAGGTTGATGTCACCGTGGGCTTCAGCCCAGATGTGGCCACCATCCGGTGCCTCGCCCATGGGCGGATAGCGGATCGCCCGGGTGAGGGTGGGGGCATCGCTGGTCATCTCGTCAAAGAAGGTTTCGGCGCAGCCCAGGCCCAGGGCAATGATCCGCAGGAAGCGGCGCTGCAGATCGGCGATGGCGCTGTGAAAGGTTTCCAGAACGGCGCTGATCCCCGGCACCAAATGCTCAGGCAGCAGCTGCTCGGGGTAGAGCAGGGGGTAGCGGCGCCGCAGGGGGTGATTGGCCGGCAGGGGCAGGCCCCAATTCAGCATTTCCTTCCAATCGGCCTGGTTGCTGCCGGCGGCCGTTTCCACCAGCAGGCCGGTGTAGCCCGTTTGGCCGCCGCTGCCAGATGCCACGCAGCCCTGCTTGCTCTGCGGGGCGAGGGCGAAGAATTCAGCCAGCAGGCCATAGGCCGTGTCCAGCAGGTCGGGCGAGAGATCGCTGCTGGTGTACACAAAGCCCGTTTCCAGGCTGCGCCTCACCCCATCTACCACCGCGGCTCGGGCCTGGTGGCTGCCCCGCTCAAAGGCCAGCAGATCAACGTCGCGAATCGCCTGGCCCATCAAGGCGAGCCTAGTTGGCGGCCCCAGGAACGGCCATCACCAGACCCTTTTCATCCGGGTCGAGCGGCTCGAGCCACTGGTGTTGGCTCTGCAGCACTTCAACGGTGGCATCGGAGGGATCGCTCCCGGCGGCGGCACGCTCGAGCAGTCTTTGGCGCAGCAGCGGCTCCGGCGCCGTACAAACCACGATCTGAACCGGGATGCCGAGCTTGCCGGCAAGGGCGACCATGCGTTGGCGCTCGCTGCGCCTGAGGAAGCAGGCATCCACAATCACGGCCAGGCCCCCGGCGCTCGTCGCCTCCACCAGGGCCGGCAGGGTGGTTCCATAAAGATGCCTGCTGGCTACTGGGCCGTAGAGCTCCCCCTCCAGCAGCCGGGTGGGCCTGACGCCCCAGAGCCCGAACAGCCGTTTCCTCTCCACATCGGAGCGAAACACCACGGCCCCGAGCTGCTGGCTGAGTGCCACCGCCACGGTCGACTTGCCGCTGCCTGCCAGACCGTGCATCAGCACCAGGGGCTGGCTCTGGCGTTGGATCCAGTCCATTGCCAGGCGCAGATAGCTGGCCAGCTCGGTTTGGATGCGGCTGCGCTCCGCCGCTGCCAGGCCGCTTTGCTTCAGCCGCAGCCAGCTCACCTTGGCGCGCACCAGGGCTCGATAGACGCTGTACCAGGCCCAGCCGCACAGGCCCTCCCCATCGCCGCTGGCCTCCACCCAACTGTTGAGCAGCAGGGTTCCAAGATCTGCCCGGCCCCTCACCGCCAGATCCATCACCAGGAAGGCCAGCTCACTGATCGGATCGATCCAGCGCAGGGTCTCGCTGAATTCCAGGGCGTCGAACACCTCGATGCCGGAAGTGCCCAGCAGCATGTTGCCCAGGTGCAGATCACCGTGGCACTCGCGGATATGGCCCCCCCGTTGCCGCTGGTCAAACCAGGGCTGCAGGGCCCCTGCCTGCTGCCGCACCCAGGCTGTCAAAGGGCCCAGATGGACCTGGGCCCCAGGACAATCGGCCAGGGCGGTGAGGTTGTCGAGCACCGGTTGCAGCACCGCCTCGCTCTGGCCCCAAGGCGTCTCCGGGCCAGCCGTTGCGGCGTCCCGATGGAAACGGGCCAAGCGTTCAGCCAGCTCCCTGATTTCCCCATCCCCCACCTGGCCCGCGGCAAGGGCGGCCGGCAGCAGCTGCTCCTGATCGAACTGAACCATTCGCACCGCCCAGGCCAATACCCCCGTCGGGGCTTTGGCACTTGCCTGGGTGGTGGCACTTGCCGGGGAGGTGGCGGGCGGGATGAAACTGGCCGCTTCCAGGGGGCCATAGACCGGCACCACATCTAGGTAGCGCTCCGGCGAGAGGCGGCGGTTGAGGCGCAGCTCGTCCCGGCAGGCCTGCTCGCGCAGTTCAGCGGTGGAGAAATCAACAAAGCCGAAGGCCACCGGCTTTTTGAGCTTGTAGGCATAGGGCCCGCTCAACAGCACCCAGGAGAGGTGGGTTTCAAGCAGTTGGGGGCCTCCAGCGGCAACCGGGTGTCCATAGGCCTCCGGGCGCAGCAGTTGCCGGATCATCGGATCCCCTACTGCAGGGTCGATGGTTGGCTCCTGATCAGTTGGACCCGGCTCAATCATCAGAGCCGAGCAGGGAAACTCGATCGCCCCGCTGGATGGCATCTGGCACCCCATCGCCATCAAAATCGATCAATATCGGCTCGGAATCTGGCAGCAAATCATTCGAAACTTGGCCCCATTCAGCCTGCGCAGCGAGCAGATCTGGGCCATTAACATCCATCCCGGCTGCCCGGGCGATTTTTATGGCTATTTCACAGAGACTGGGCTCTAATAGGGCTTTTTGGAGCTGGCTGTCTGCGTGAATAATGGCCAGAAAGCTTGCCTTTGAAACTGGAGTCATTGTTGAGATTGGGTGAGAATAGATTGGGATATTAACTAGCCTATCATAATATTTTAAGGCTTCTTCGTTTTATTCCTTTTTTGTTTTATTCCTCTGCCGCTTGTCTGCCTAGTTCGCCGGCTCTGGCTCCTGGTCGCCCAGCAGCTCCTGCAGGTTGAGCTCTGGGCGACGCAGCAGGGCAAATAGGGTGCCGGCATTGCCGCGGCACACCCTCAGCTCCCCATCGAGCACGGTGATATCAAGCCAGGCTGGAAAGGGTTGCTGCACGCTGCGCAGCAGCTGGAGACGGCTGCTGCCGATGGATGGCCCCAGCCACCCCCCGCGCCGAAACTGCACCCGCACCCGCTGCAGCGGTGGGCCAGGCTCGCAAGCTGGGCTGTCCACAGAAACGCTCGCCTCCACAACAATGCTCGCCAGGGCAGCCAGGGGGCCGCTCAGCCGCAGCAGGTTCATTCCCCGCCCCTGGGAGGGCGCCAGGAGTTGGAGGTTTTCCAGCCAGGGGGTCACGGCCAGATAGGGCTGGCTGCTGCTACTCCAGCGCAGTTCCCATACCCCCTCCAGTTGGGCTAGGGCCGCCGGGTCGGCCAGATCGGCTGGTCTGGAGCGCTCCAGCTCCAAGATCAGCTTTTCCACCAGGGGGCTTTCTGCTTTGGCCGCGCCGCCGGGTTGCCTGCGTAGCAGGCCCAACAGGGCTTGGCGCTGCTGCTCGGGGGGCTGGGAACTCACCTGGGAGGAACTGGTTTCGATCAAAAGGGCGTCCCGGGGCGATTTAGTTCTGTTGAATCGGCAGGGGCATGGGCCCCTCACTGCGCAGACCGGTGCGCAGGGAGCAACGGCCTGCCGAAGTCAGCCCCTCTTGGTCTAAGCAGGCCGAAAGGATCCTGGCGGCAAGCGCTTCCGGCTTGGTTCCCTCAACTGCGGCCTGGGCTGCGATGCACTCCACAAGCGACTCGGGGAGCTCCCAGCTCACCTGCTGCAGGGTCTGGGTTGGTTTGGGCATGGGACCATCCCTCAAGCAGAACGATATCGATCTCAAATTAGTCCAGTTCCGGCTGCGGTAAGGGCGGCAGGAGCGGCGGCGGCAGCACCTCCAGATCGGCAGGATTGGGGGCTGTGGGGGGGGCGATCAGGTCTACGGCGGTGCGCTGCACCACCAAGCGGAAGCGCAGGGGTGCCTGGCTCCTATTAATGAAGGTCTGCACCTCTGCCACCTGCCGGGCGCTGGGCAGCTGCGGATCTGTCACCCGCACCCGGGCCCTGATCAGGGGTGGATTCTTTTGCCAGTCGATCGATAGGCCCACCAGATCAATGGCCGGATCGCTGCCCAGGGTGATCGTGCTGCTGCGCAGTTTCTGTTCAATCAGGCTTTCCAACTGCACTGCCTTGTTTTCCCTGTTGGCCTGGCCCAGTAGCCGCAGGAAACTGCTGCCAAGCGGAATCACCAGCAGGGTGGTGAGCCCCAGGCTGGTGAGGCCGAGTTTGCTGTGCAAAAGGCGGCTGCGGTAAACCGGCTCCAGTGCCGCCAGGGTTGCCATCGCACCCACCAGGATTCCGAGCAGGTTGGTGGTGAAGAGCAGCAGGGCCCCATAGGCCTGTCCCCAGTAGGCGGAGGCGAGCAGGATGCCCACCACGCAGATCGGCGGCACCAGGGCGACGGCGATCGCCAGCCCGGCCAGGGCCGAGAGGGCGTCCTTCCTCAACTTGGCAAACATGGCCACCGCGCCGGCCACCAGGGCGATGCCCAGATCCAGCAGGTTCGGGCTGGTGCGGTTCATCACCTCGCTGCCGAAGCTGGGAAATGCCACCAGATGGCCCACCGCCATCGCCAGCAGCACGCAGATCGCCACCCCCACCAGCAGGGTGCGCAGGGCCCGACCAACCATGGCCAGGCGCCCCTGGGCGATCTCGAAGGCCATCGCCTGGAGGGGCATGATCCAGGGGGCCACCACCATGGCGCCGATCACCACAGCGGGGCTGTTGGCCAGCAGGCCCAGGGTTGCAATCAGCGTGGCCCCCACGGTGAGCACCAGGAACACCTGATTGCAGCTGGCATCTCGCTCGAACTCCTCCTGCAGGGCCTCAAGCCGCCTCGCCTCGGGGGTGGCGCTGAAGGATGTCATGCCGGTAGCTAAGCGGAACCTCACCCCAGAATGGGGCGAACGGCGGCTCTGGAGCGCGAACCATGTCCCTCGACCAGCTGAAGGCCTTTCTGGGCGTCATGCAAAACAAAGCATCCCTGCGTGAAGCGGTGCTCGCCGCAGCCACGGCCGACGATGTCGCCCAGATCGGGGCTTCCCTGGGCTACGAGTTTTCCGGTGATGAGCTGTTGCGGCTATCTGGCAAAAAGGTCGGTCGCGTCACGGTGACCAAGCAGGATATCCCCGGCGAATACAACTGATCTGTTGTTCTTCCTGCCAGCCCTTTGCCCCTGGGGTGGCTTTATATGGTGACTTTATATTTTTACCCTGTCTCCTTGAATAATACGTTGAAACATGTAGCCCTTGCCCCGTGCCGTAAGAATCAGCTCCGGATTTTCCACGTCCACTTCCAGTTTTGCCCGCAGCCGGGAGATGTGCACGTCCACTACCCGGCTGTCGTTGGAACGGGTAGGCCGATAACCCCAGACCTGCTCGAGAATATCTAGCCGACTCACCGACTCACCCGCCTGGTTGATCAGTAATTCCAGCAGGCTGAATTCCATACCTGTTAAGCGGATGCGCTCTTCGCCTCGGTATGCTTTGCGCCGAGTTAAATCCACCCTGAGATTGCCAACAATAACCCAACTACAGCCTGCACCGCTTATACTATCGCCTGGGTTGTCGCCTTGCCCGCCGCGACGGGATGGGGCATTCCGGCGCATGACGCAGTGGATTCGCAGCTCAAGCTCTTTTGGGCTGAAGGGCTTAAGAA
>NZ_JAGQCQ010000137.1:0-9224 GCF_024346275.1 Cyanobium sp. BA20m-p-22 | reverse complement strand
AGCTCTTGCCGTAAACCTAGTGCAAAGAATTGTTAACCGCTGGCCACTTTGCCTCGGTCCCATAAGCCCGATCCCTCCAGTTTTGACCTCAAAAGCGGAGACCCGCAGCAGCGACTGGCCTGCAGTCCCCGCCGATGTGGCTGCGGAAAATCGGCAGAGGGGCTTGAAAAGCAGCACGGTTCCCATCCGAGTCCCCCGTGCTGATGAGGTTGGAGGCTTAGCTGGCTGTGGAACGAGCGCGAACTAGCAGTCCATCCGCCGGCGAGGGGCTGCGGATGACCCTGAGCGTCAGGTCCTGATCCGCCTCCAGCGCCAAGGTCACCTGTTTGAGCAGCCCCACCGCCAGCAGCCGGATCTCCAGCTCCGCAAGCGCCTTGCCCAGGCACACCCGCTCACCGCCTCCATACGGCAGCAAGGTAACCGTGGTGTCACCGTCCAAATGTCGCAGCGGCCGGAAGATTGCCAGATCCTCCGTATCGGCCCCATGGCGCTGGCTGGCGGCGATGCTCACCTGCACCACCCGATCGGCTGGCACCAGTACACCCGCTAAGGCAATGGGCTCCAGGGTGCGGCGGAAGAAACCACCCACCGGCGGGGTCAGCCGCATCACCTCCTTCACGACCGCATCGAGCCGCGGGGCCCGCATGGCGTCGGTGACGCTCCCCTCCTCCCCCTCCTCAGGCGGCCACGGCAAGACGTCGAGTTCCTCCATTAGCCAGTCCAGCTCGGCTGGGTGTTGCAGCAGGGTCAGAAGCAGACAGCTCAGGGCGGAGGCGGTGGTTTCGTAGCCGGCAAACAGCAGCAGCAGAAGCTGCTCCGCCACGTCGTCGTCGCCCAAGGGGAGACCGGCTTCATCCAGGCCACCGGCTAGCAGATCAAGGCCGCCGGCGGCGATGGGTGCTCCAGATGCCATGGCGGACTGCGCCTTCTTGAGCACAGCGCCTAGGCGCTTGAGCAGACGTTGGCGGGCTTGGCGGGCACGGGCGTAGGGGCTGCCGGGCAACGCCAGGGGAAGTGAGAAGAGACCCTGGCACCAGGTTTCAAAATCCACGAACAGGGCTTCGCGATCGATGGGGTCAAGCCCCAGCACCGTGCTCGCAATCACGCTGAAGGCAAAACGCCGCAGCTTTGGCACCAGGGCCACCGGCGCGTCTGAAGCGAGCAGCTCCTGGCTGAGCTCGTTGATCAGCGCCACGATCGTCGGGCTATAGCGCTTGAGGGCAGCAGAGGCGAACAGCTGGCCCACCACCCGGCGGCGGGCTTTGTGGTCGGCGCCGTTGCGGTTCGCCAACGACAGAGTCCCCAGCAGCTCTCGGACACTGTCGGGCCACCAGCCCTGAACCGCATCGCCCTGGGCGAACAGGTCGCCGATCGCCTGACCGCCGCGAATGAATACGGTCCGTTGCCCCAGCAGGCTGGTTTCGTACACATCGCCGTAGCGCTCGAAGCGGGAGCGGGCGAAATCAGGATCGCGAAAGAAGGCAAGGGTCTCGAGCACTCCGCTCAGCGCTGGTGTGCTCGGCAGGGGCTGGAGGGTGGCGGGATCGAGGGGCACCAACGTCAGCTGGAATAGCGCCAAGGATGTCGGATCACAGCCGGCACCGCGCCGCCACAGACACGCAGCGGTTCAGAACAACAGGCTGCTCAGAAGAGGAAGGCGATGCAGAGGCTCACTAGAGCCAGCCCTAGCACGGCCCAAACCTAAAGCAATCCTTAAGGCCCGCAGTCATTCCGGCCTGGTCTCGGTGCAATCCTTCACGGCCACGGAGGCCCGGCTCACGAAAGCCATCACTGCAGCGTGAGCCAGCATGCCTCTGCTGACGATGCGGCTTGGGCTGATCCGCGCCTGACAATGGCGCTCAGCTGATCGAAGGACAGGGTTCGAGGTCCAGATTGTTCACCCATATCGCGGCGACATGCCGATCGACCAGCGCCAATCGGCCTAGGACTAAGTGGAGATCAAAAGCTGAAAGTTCGCCGTCGGTGCTCCATTTCAGACAAGTGATAGGCATACAGCAGCCTGCGCTGATCGATCTGTTGGTGACTGGGCGGCCCGGAAGCATCAGGCCGCTAATGGCGGAGTTGGGAAGACCGTTAGACAGTCCTCCACCACAAGGCTGTGCTCGGCCTGGTTGTCGACCCTGAACCGTCCCCAGGTCGCCATCGGGTCGGAGCTGAGCGCTTCCGTCGGCAATACAAGGCGTTGGCCGCCGTAGGTGAGCCCCACACAGGTGAGGCTGGCGTCGTCGCCCAGCAGGCTCCAGAGCACGGAGATCAAGGTGCGGTCGTAAGGCGCAGAACTCAGCTCCTCAGGACAATCGACGATCGAGCCCGGCTTCAAGGTGAGGTGCAGGCCACGCTCCCAGCTCAGGAAGGTGCCGTCGTGGGTGGGGTAAAACCAGCAGGTGGCATTGCTCAGCTCGCTTAGCGCCACGCGATCGAGGCACCGCAGGCAGGTTGGGTCCTCCGTATCGCCCTGGTACACACCGAGCCAGTGGTGCCGGGGTTCGATCCGAACCACCAGGGCGGCGCAGAGCAACTGAGTGCCATCACTGCTGCGGCGTTGCTCCCCTGTAAGACGACCATCGACGGGAAGCAGCCCCAGATCGGGATGCTCAGAGCCCCGGTTGAAGATCCGCAGAGCGAAACCAGTGGAGGGCCCTGCAGCCTGCGCTTGCTGCAGAACCTCATGAGAAGTGGTGGCGTCAGGCAGCTGTAGTGCCGGGGCCACCACAAAGATCAGCGGTGGGTTCATGGCGATAGCCGTGAGTCAGGGCAGTAGCTGGGGTGCCAATCCAACAAACGTGGCAGGGAGGCAGCAAAAGCCAAGGATGCTTGCATCAATTTCCCCCTAGCGATTCGAGCCCTGTTGATCGAGGGAGGTGAGTCCAGAGGAAGAAGGCAAAAGCAACACGCCCGCTCATCCGCGGGCGTTGGAGTTGACGGTCGCCGGGATGGCGCGCAGCTCGCCAGCGTTCAGTGAGGAGAAAGCAGGTTCAAAGTCATTGGTCGCGCTGAGGTCGTCGAGCACGACCGGCACGATGCCGGCATCGAAGGAGAAGCGACCGGGGCCGTTGAACAGCAGGGCGAGGCTGCCGCCGAGATAGAGGACCACCAGCTCAAGCACATAGATGTTGAACCCGGCAGTGGAGATGTGCTGATAGGCCGCCACCGTCATCGTGCCGCTGAGGGCCAAGGCACCCACGGGCGTGAGCAGGCCAAGGATCACAAGCCAGCTGCCGATCAGCTCCGAGAAGCCGGCGGCGTACGCGAAGAACAGCGGGAAGGGCAGGTGCAGCGAGGCCACATAGGTGTTGGCGAACTGCTGGGGATCGGCGAGCTTCTCTTGGCCGTGGTGAATCATCAGCCCGCCGATGCTCAGGCGCAGCAGCAGCAGACCGACGGAAGCCAGCAAACCTGGGCGCTGCAGGTAGGCGCGGACGGCAGGCGCCACTGCCGCGAGCCCAGCCAGAGGTGCAGACCTAGAGGCAGGAATGTCAATCGCGACGAACCTGTTCATCGAGATGAACCAAAGGGCGACACAGGCGGCCATGAAGCCGCCGAACAGTTCGAGCAGGGTGAACGTGGACACGGGGTGGGGGGTCGTTTTCAAAAATCATGGCAAGCTTCATTAAGGAACGTGAAGCGCCGCAGACATCCATCCCAGCCCTGTCATGGCGGAGCTTCCGGGCGGCGACTCGGTGCCCCAGGCCTCACGGAGGCTCCGCCAGGCCGCCAGGATGTAACTAGTTCGTTACAAACCGATGACCACTGGCGAGCTGTTCCTTGAGAGCCTGAGCTCCGGGGTGATCACCCAATCTGAGATCGACTGGCTGCTGAGCCAGCAAGATCACTTCGCCAGGACTGAGCAGGCCGCGATGCAGCGGCTGGGCCGCCTGCTCGATCAAGGGGAGATCCAGCTGGGCTGCCGGGTCGCACCGCATCCACATCTGCAGCTCCAGGTGCTGAACGAGTGGACCGAGCCGCTCGGGCCAAGGCGCCGATCCTCCCTGGCCCTTTCTGCCTGACGACAAGTCGACAGGAGGGGTATTTCCAGTTGTTCCGACTGGATCGCCCGCCCATCAGCGCTGAAAGCCAAACGGCTCAATTGTGCGGCTAGCCGCCAGAATTGAAGCTCGCACCGGCCCTTTTTAGTTCAAGACTATTTGCAGCGTGGATATATAAATTGTTCTTGAAATAGGAAGATGAAGCATAAACACTCGGACCACATCTCTGTGAGTGGCAAGACAGCAGGCATGAAACAGCCCATCCCTTTGCAACTGTCTCGCAGCCTGCTGGATGCCGCTGGAATATCAGTTTCGTTGCATAATCTTGAGAGAATACCTGCCAAAAATAAACTTCTAATTGTCAGCAACCATCGCAGCCTGCTGGATGCTCCACTGCTGATGACGGCGATCGGCCGCCCTGTGCGATTCGCCTGTCACTATTACATGAGTCAAGTGCCGCTACTGCAGCAGGCAATTGCCTTGATGGGCGCCTTTCCGCTCGAGGCAGATCAGAGAAGGCAGGCATCGTTCTTCCGGCAGTCGGCCAGGTTTCTGCAAGCCAATCAGGTGGTGGGCGTGTTTCCTGAGGGTGCAGATCCGATGGTGAAGGTCAACGCCCCTCGGCAGCTCAGCCCGTTCTACAGGGGTTTTGCCCATTTAGCCCTGAGGGTGCCGGTGGATGGCCTAGCGATCCTGCCGATTGCCATTGCTTCAAGGGAGGAAAAACGGGGAAAGCTTGCTCCGCTTGCCTTGTTTCGGCGCTTTGATCCATCGGAAGCACTGTTTCAACGCGATGGCTGGCATTCTGCAATCCTCTATCGGCATGTTGATGTTCTCTTTGGCCATCCTCTGCTGATCGATGAGAGTTGGAGGTCTCGGTATCGAGGTAGCGGCGGAGCTGCTGCAGCGCGAGAGCTCACTCAAGCCTGTTGGAGCCAGATCGCTGAATTGTTGGCCCGCTGATGCTTATTAGTACTCCTTGATCATGATCGCCACCACAAAGTCTTTGCGGCTCCTTGCTTGTACACCTGTAACGGCATCACGACCGCTGTTTGTCTTTTTGCCGGGCATGGATGGCAGTGGTGCGCTGCTGCAACCACAGGTTGCTGGACTCAGCACTGGCTTTGACATTCGCTGCTTGTCTATTCCTCCAGACGACCTCAGAGGATGGGAAGAATTGACCGAGCATGTCGCCGCACTGATCCAGATGGAGCAGCAACGGGATCCTGGGCGAAAGACCACAGTTTGTGGTGAATCGTTTGGTGGTTGTTTGGCCTTGAGATTGATCACACGCTTTCCGAAGCTGTGTGACCAACTGATTCTGGTCAATCCCGCCACCTCAGCGCAGCGTCAACCCTGGATCGGTGCCTGCAGCTCTTTGACTCAGCTGCTGCCCACGCCGATTTACCAGCTCTCCACCTTCAGTCTGTGCAATCTGCTGATTGCATCCCATCGGGTCAGCATGCCCAGGCGGCATCAGCTGCTGGCCGCCATGCAGGCTGTGAGGCCTCAAAGCGCTGCCTGGAGATTGGCATTGCTTAAACAGTTCCGCCTGGAGGATCTGCCCCTGGATCGCGTGCCTCAGCCTGTTTTAATCCTGGCCTCAGAAGCGGATCGACTGCTGCCTTCTCAACGCGAAGCGAAGCGATTGGCACGCTTTCTTCCAAACACCACAATCGTTCAGCTTCCGAATAGTGGGCATGCCTGCCTTTTGGAGAATCAACTCAATTTGTCTGCCATCCTCAAGTCGCAGGATCTGTTTTCTGATCTGCCGGCGTCCACGTTGCCAATAAGCGCGCCAGCCCAGGCGGCTGCAGCCCTCTGGTAGCCCGGTCGCGTGGGTGAAGCCTGCGACACAGGAATTGGAATCATGCGGGAAACCGGCCGCGCCTGGCGTTACCACTGCTTAACGTTTCGAAACATTGCATCAAGGCCATGCTGGATTGTGACCTCAGTCGCCAGTTCGTTGTTGAGACCCAGGCAAGAGCCATCGATGCCTGCAACGACGTGGACGAACTCAGGCGCATCGCCAAAACGTTGCTGACGGCTTGGTGGGGTTACCCCGATTCAGTGGACAGGTGTCAGGGCTCCACGGGTGTGAGTGTACGGGTGTTGATGAGCTGCTGCTCGTAGTCGATCGGGCTGAGGTAGCCAATCGTTGAGTGACGACGCTCGCGGTTGTAGTAACCGTCGATCCAGAAGGCCATTTGCCTGATCAGTTGCTGGGGGCTGTTCAGGATCTCGGCATCGTCATCGAGGCCCAGTTCGTGTTTGAGGGTGGAGAAGAAGCTCTCCACCACGGCGTTGTCCCAGCAGCAGCCCTTGGCAGACATGCTGCAGCTGATCTTGTGGTTGTCCAGCAGTTGCCGGTACGCCGTTGCCCGGTATTGGCTCCCCTGATCGGTGTGGATCAGGAGCCGGTCGGGTTCTATCTGGCGGTGTCCCAGGGCCCGGTTGAGGGCTTCCAGCACCAACGTGGCCTCCATGGTGGCGCCCATGGCCCAGCCGACCACGCGGCGGCTATACAAGTCGATCCAGACCGCCAGGTACCGCCAGCCCGCTGTGGTGCGGATGTAGGTGATGTCACCGGCCCAGCAGCGGTTGGGTGCTGCTGGGCTGAACTCCTGCTGCAGCAGGTTCTCGGCTACACCACTGGCCCGGTTGCCTGGGTTCCGGCAAGGCCTGAACCCCCGTCTGGTCTTGGCCTTGAGCGCTGAACAGCGCATGAGCCGGGCAATGCGGTGGCGGCCCGCCTTGAGGCCAGCGGCTCTGAGCTCCTGATGGACGCGTGGTGCGCCGTAGAAGCCTCGGTGCCTTTCAAACACCGTCTGCACCTGGGCCGTGATGGCTGCGCTCTCCTGGGCCCGTGGGCCAGGGTTCTGCTGCCGCTGCCGCCAGGCGTAGAAGCCGCTGCGGGCCACGCCCAGCTGCTTGCACAGCCAGGCCACAGAAAAACGGTCTGACAGCCGGCTGATCAGCCGAAACCTCTCGGCGGCAGCTGCTCCTTGGCAAAGTGCGCTGCCGCCAGCCTGAAAAAATCCTTCTCCCTCCTGAGCTCTCGGTTTTCCTTGCGCAGCCGGGCCAGTTCTGCCCTTTCCTCGCTGGTGAGCTGACCCTGTTCAGGCGGGCCAAAGTCACCCCGGTCAATGCGGGCCTGCCTCACCCACTTGGCCAGGCTGCTGTTGGGCAGTCCCAGCCGCTGGGCCACAGCGGTGCAGCTGAGGCCCTCACTGAGGCAGAGCTCTACGGCCTCCTGCCTTTGCTGCGCCGTGAACCGGCGCCTTGTCTTGGTCGGGTTGGTCATCGATGGACAGTCTGAGGGTCATGGCGTGACTCCTATCGACCTGTCCACGAAACCAGGGCAACCCCATGGCATCTGCAGACCGACATGACGCGGCACTTTGGCGCCCAAGCTCTGGGCATCAGTCCGCCATCGACATAAGCCTGTCCACCCTGGCGGTGGGTTGGCTCAACGTCGTGGGCCAATTCGACGCCGTAAGCGCTTCCCTACTGCGGCGTGTCAGTCGTGTAGCGGTGATCAACTGCCTGGAAGTGCCTTGGCGGTTGATCCGGCAGGGGCTACTGCCGATCTGAGTGCCGTTGATGTCAGGCCCCGGCACAATCTCACCGGCGTTTGCGGAAGCTCCCGCCGCCTTAATTCGCCGACTGCTGGTGATCTGCCCCATCACCATGGGGCTCTGCCCATTTCTGCAGCTCAAACCGCGGCTGCGGGGCTGACTTGGTCAGACCCACGAACGGGTGCTGCAGCGCCTGATGGATCTATTGATCACTGCGGTGGCGATGCAGGTTCTGGTGAACGGACCAGAGGCTGCTTCCCGATCCTGGCCCGAGAGGGGCTGGGAAGGGCAGAGAATGAGCCTGGCCAGTCCTGATTGCTCCCCAACGCCATGCCAGCTGATGTGGTGATCGGGGGTACAACGCTGCGATTGGCAAGGCGAAGCGATGTCGCCGTTGCCCTGCGTGTGGCAGCCCATTTCCAGCGCCGCATCGCTGAGGACGACTGGCGCCCCTATCAGAGCAGAAAGGATGCGGTACGGGCCTGGACCCGGCTGGGCGGCATCCGCCTTCAGGTGATGGAAGCGCTGAGCCTGTTGAACGAATCCTGAAGCTCTGCTGCGCCCACAGCACAAGGGCATTACGGGCACGCAGGGCAGGTCGGCTGAGAGCCAGGGTCTGCTGGTTCCTGAGCTCACCAGATGCCTGGCAGCAGCCTGGCGCTGCGCTGCTGCCAGGCGCTGAATTCCGGGTATTTCGCTGCCATCTGCTTCTCCTTCTCGCCGATGCGCTGCAGGTAGATCAGCAGCACCAGAGCCGGCACCAGGTAGGCCCAGATGTTGCCGGCCACCACCGCGAAGCTCAGGTAGCGCAGCAGATCGCCCAGGTAGTTCACATGGCGCACGCGCCGCCAGATGCCATCGCTCACCAGGCCAGCCCCCATCGCCTTGGCGGTGGTTTTCTGCGCATCGGCGCTGGCGTTGATCAGGCTGCCGAAGCTGAATAGCACCAGTGCCAGGGCCACGGTGGCCTGGGATATCGGCACGGGATTGAGAAAGGCCAGCAGCCCCGGCAGGCTGTAGAGCACGCCGATGAACAGCAGGGCGAAGCCAAAGCTCACCACCCCTACGCGCTCACTGAAAAGTTGGCGGGCCCGCTCGGGAAACAGCCACTGCTCCAGCAGCCACCAGAGGCAGTAGCTGATGTGCAGGCTGAGGTAGAGCACCTGGCGCATGTCTTGCACCCCGATCACTGCCGCCAGCACCAGCAGCAGCACGATCGTGAGCGCCTTTGTGGTGTTGATCGCCGTGAGTTGGCTCCAGCCCATCAACACACCATTAATGGCGTAACCATACCGGCGCTGCCAGCTTGGTCAGGGCCTCCGTGGTTGTGCCGGCAACGCCATCCTCAGCGGCTGGCACCAGCTGCATCACCGGCTCCAGCGCCGGGGCGACTTAAACCGCTATGGATAGCGATCAGGCTTGTGCGGACCGACTTCGCTGTATGGCGACAAACGCAGCGCCACCGCCCGCCAGGAGTAGCCCACCGCCGATGGCCAGAAACAGCAGGGTTTGGAGCAGCAGCAGGAAGATTCCGAGCGCCGAACCAGCCACGATTTGAATTCTGGCCTTGATCAGCAGGGTGAGCAGCAACAGCACGGTGCCTTTAAGAGCCAATACCTGGGCTGTAGTGAACAGGCAG
>NZ_JAGQCQ010000136.1:0-9314 GCF_024346275.1 Cyanobium sp. BA20m-p-22 | reverse complement strand
GGGGGGCCTGGCCGCTGACACGCCGGCGGCGGTGATCCAGCAGGGCACGGTGGTGGGCCAGCGCCTATTGCTCAGCCCCCTCGGCGAACTGGCCGACCGCGCCGGCGAGCAGAATTTCGCCTCCCCCTCGATCGTGCTGGTGGGCCCGGTGGTGGCCCAGCGGGTGGCCGCCTGCAGTCCCGCTCCAGCTGCCGTGGAGATGCCGATTCCCTTTTGAGGGGCAGGCTCTGCGGGTCACTAGCGAAACTGGCCGGTGGTTTGGCGGTTTCAGTAGTGGTTGAAACGGTTGGTTGGTCGGATTGTTCGTTTCACTGATGCTTCACAAGCCAGCCTCCGTGCCGGACCTAATGACTGCGTTCATGCCCAAACCGGCGCCGATGTTTGAGTTGATCCCCTACGAGAAGTTTCGAGATACCCCGGCGGTGCGCTTTTTTGACATCACCGTCGCCGCATCGAATGCCCGCGACCTGGTGATCCATGCCGGCCCGGCCATCAGCCCCCCTGACGAGGAGAAGACTGGCGCCTGGCAGTTTTATCTGCACCCCCACCAGGAGGACAACCTGCTGGCCCTCCATGGCGGCCGCACCTTCTACCTGGTGAATCTCGGCTGGAATTACCCGTATCACATAGTTCGCCTGGAAACCGGCGGCGACATCCTGCGCATTCCCCCGGGCACCTTCCACCGCTCCGTTTCCGACCCGGATGGCTCGGTGGTGCTCAACCAGGCCGTGCGCGAGGAGGGTGCCAGCGTGCTGCGGGAATTCCGCGTCTACAACAGCCGCCGCATCCCGCGCCTGTTTGCCACCACCTTCAAAACGGCGCCCCTCCCCAAGTTGCACGGGGTGAGCTGGTAGCCCTAGAGGCGCAGATCGAGGCTGCAGGAGCCCGATTCTGGGCCGCGCAGGCTTGGCCCCTTAGCCCTGGGGCCCCCGGGCTGGGCGGCGATGGGCCCAAAGCCCTGCTCCTCCCGCTCCAGCCGCCAGGCCTGCAGCCTGGTGCCGCTGGCGGCATCGCTCAGTTCCAGCTCTAGGGGCACATCCACCGGCAGGCAGGGATGCAGGCAGGGGAACAGGGCCTCCTGGCGGTAGCGCACGGACAGCGGCCCCTGCTCCTCTGGAGCTGGCAGGGGCAAGGCTCTGCCCTGCAGCTCCAGCCGGAAGCGGCGGCGGAAGTCGGGGCTGGTGATCAGTTCAAAGCGCCGCAGGGAGCTGTCCACGAAGCGGCTGGTGCTGCCCCCCTCCACCGGCGTGTCGCAGAGCAGGGGCCAGGGTTCGAGAGCTTGGCGGATCGTCAGCTCTGCAGCCCCCTCCTGCCAGTGCAGCAGCTGGGGGAAGCGCCACTGCCAGATCTCCGCAAAGGGTTTCGGATCAAGCTGGAGGCCGTCAGCGGCGAGCTCGGCCAGCACCTGCTCCAGATCGCTCCAGAGCTGGCTGGGGAGCAGGAGCTGGTCGTGCAGGGCTGGGCCCCAGTCACGCAGCTGGCTGGGGCGATGGGCGGGCTCCAGCAGATGCACGGCCAGGGCGCGCCAGAGCAGGGCGACGGCGTTGGTCCAGCCGGGCTCCGGCAAGGACTCCAGGGCCCGAAATTCCAGCAGCCCCTGGCAGCCTGCGGTCCAGGCCGGGTTCCAGAACTTGTCGAGGCTGATCTCGCTGCGGTGCGTGTTGCCGCTGCGGTCGGCGTGCAGGTGGCGCAGGGTTTCGCCGATCGCCACCCTCTGGTCCCCCGGGGGCAGGTGCTCGAGGGCCCGGTGGGCCAGTTCCAGGTCCAGCGGGCTGGCGGAGCCCTCATCGGTTCGGGGTGCCTGGGAAGCCGGGCCGACGCTGCGGCCGCTGAACAGGTACCCCAGGCATGGGTGGTGCTGCCAGTAGCGCAGGATTCCCACCAGCCAGGCAGGTCGGGCAAAGAAGGGGTTGGTCTCCAGGCTCGGCCCCCCCAGCAGCAGGTGGTTGCCGCCGCCGGTGCCCTCGCGGCGCCCGCCCTGCTCACGCCAACAGCGCAGGCCCACGGCCGCGGCGGCCTGCTCCAGCAGCAGGATCCAGTCGGCATAGTCCTGCCAGCTGGGGCACACCGGCAGGTTTACCTCCAGCACGCCGGGGTCGGCCGTCAGGCCCAGCACCTGCCAGTGGCCGCTGTAGTCCACCGGCAGCACGCCGCTGAGCTCCGGCCGCTGCCAGGCGGTGCTGTGCCGGGCGATTAGCTGCAGCAGCTGTTCCAGGGGCTCCCGGGCTAGGGGTGGCAGAAACAGCCCCCAGCCCTCCCCATCGAGCTCCAGGGTGAGCACCTGGCGCAGGCCCTGCTCAGGGAAGTGCTGCAGGGGTAGGCGCAGCCCGGCCGGGCCCTGGGCTGCGCTGAGCTGGCGCAGGGGCTTGGCCAGCGGCCAGTTGAGCGAATGCCAGCGGCCCTGCTCGCAGCTCAGCGGTATGGCCCAAATCCGCCGATCCGCCTGGTGGGGGTCCCTCAGGGCCAGGGGGTGCAGGCGGCAGCCGAGCCCCTCGCCGAGTTTCGCCAAAAATTTCAGCGCCTGGCTTTTTCTGGGCACCGCGGCTGGGTTCGGGCTGGGCCAGAGCGCCAGGGGGTCGCCGTCGCCGCCGCGGATCAGCCGTAGGGCCCAGCGGGGATTGACTTCGCCGTCGTAGCGCTTGCCGGGGCAGTAGAGCAGGGTGCTGTCGGGCCAAGCCCGACGTTGCAGCTCCTTGGCCAGGGCCCTGGCATAGCCGAGCTTGGTGGGGCCATCGGCGGCCACGCTCCACTCCGCCCCATCCGGTTCGAGGGGCACCAAGGTTGGCTCCCCACCCATGGTGAGCTGCACGCCGGCCTGGCGCAGGCGTTGTTCGATCACCTCAGCAGGACCTGGGATGGCCTCAGCAGGGCCTGGGATCGCTTCAGACACGGCTGGCTCGGGCTCAGAGGGGATGGGGAACCTCAGGGGCCCCGGTCGATTCATGAATTGTCGACTCATGGATCGTCGACTTCTCTATTGCCGACGCTTGGATTGCCGACTCCTGGATTTCAGCCTCGATGCTCCAGCTCATTTTGCTCTCTACGCCGTTGGGGCCGGAGAAGCTGCCGGTGACCGCTGCCGTCAGCTCCGGCTTGGAGGAGGTGGCAAGGGGGATGTAGCGGTCGTCGATGATGCCGCTGCCGCTCGGGTCAAAGCCCCGCCAGCCGGCACCGGGGAGGTAGACCTCGGCCCAGGCATGCAGGTCGTAAATCTCGGGTTTCGGTTCCACCAGGTGGTAACCGCTGACAAAACGGGCCGGCAGGCCGACGCAGCGGCAGGCTTCGACCATCAGCATCGCCAGGTCGCGGCAGGAGCCCACCCGCTCCTTGAGGGTCCGGCCTGCGGGCCAGGCCGGACCGATGTGTCTCTGGGTGTACTTGACCCGGTCTTGGATGATCTCAACCAGCTGCTGCAGGAACATCAGGGCCCGCTGATCGCTGCCCATCAGCGCCTCCTGGGCCACGTCCACCGCGGCTGGATCGTGCTGTCCATTGGGCAGCCAGCCCTCCAGGCTGCCGGCCAGATCCACGTTGAGGTGGCCCACTGGGTAGGGCAGCAGCGGTTCGTTGCCCTCCAGGCAGGCCTGCAGTAGGGGAGGCGTTTCGGTTTCCACCAGGCTGCTGGCCTGCACGCTGAAGGCTTCGCAGGATCCATTGAAGCGGGCCCGGATGATTTCATCGCCGCTGGCGGCCACCAGGGGGTATTGGCGTCCGGGCTGGGGGCTGATCGTCAGCTGGAAATCCAGCAGGCGCTGGAACCCCTGCCCCCTGGGTTTGAGGCAGAAGCGATGGGGGCCAAGCAGCACGGGTGCGCTGTAGCTGTAGGTGAAGGTGTGGTTTACGCGGGCACGCATGCGGAGTCGGCGATGAAGTAGCGCTGCTCGACCAAATCATGGAGCCGGTTGAGATCGCTTTGCAGATCGTCGATCGACTCGTGCAATCCCCCGGCGATCAGCTCGTCGATGCTGGTGTAGCTCCAGCGGGCCAGGGTGAGCCCGCTGAGGCATTCGAGCTCATCAGGGGCACCAGGCACGGCCTGGCCCCGCACGATGCGCAGGGTTTCGTCGATGCGCCCTAGGCAGTAGCGCACCGACCGGGGAAAGATCGGATCCAGTAGGAGAAAGGCGGCCACGGCTTTCGGTTCGATCGCCTGCTGCTGGGACTGGCGGAACATCTGATAGGCCCCGGCGCTGCGCAGCAGCGAGATCCACTGCAGTTCATCCAGCACACCGCCCACCTCATCCGGGGTGGGCAAAAGCAGAAAGTATTTGACATCGAGGATGCGGGTGGTCTTGTCGGCCCTCTCCAGCAGTCGGCCCAGCCGGCTGAAGTGCCAGGAGAGGTCACGGCTGAGGGTGGCATCGGTGATGCCGTAAAAGAGTTGGCAGGCCCGGCGGATGTCCCGCAACTGCTCCTGGGGCTGCTGTTTCCAGAAGCCTTCGCTGTCAAGCAGGGTCCAGTAGATGTCGTTGAGCTGCTCCCACATCTCGGTGGTGATCACGTCACGGATCTGGCGTGCGTTTTCCCGGGCGATGGCGATGCAGTTGGCCACGCTGTGGGGATTGGCTTCCGCCCGCACCAGAAACTCCACCACCTGCTCGGGCCCGCCGGCTGGATAGAGCTGATCGAACAACTCCCGATCGCCACTGGCGTCGATCAGGGGCAGCCAGGGCTCGGCGCTGCCGGGAGGGCAATCGAGGGCCATGGCCTCGCTCACCTCGACGAAGCGGGAGATGTTCTCAGCCCGCTCCACATAGCGGTTAATCCAGTAAAGCGAATCGGCGACGCGGCTCAGCATGGTTGCTCGGCCACGATCCAGGTGTCCTTGCAGCCTCCCCCCTGGGAGGAGTTCACCACCAGGGATCCCCGGCGCAGGGCCACCCGGGTGAGGCCACCGGGGCTGACCCAGGCTCCCCTGCCGCGCAGCACGTAGGGCCGCAGGTCGACGTGGCAGGGGAACAGTTCGCCCTCGCTCAACGACGGCACGGTGGAGAGCTCCAGGGTGGGCTGGGCGATGTAATTACGGGGATCGGCCTGGATTTTGGCATCGAATTCGGCGATCTCCTCCGGGCTGGCATGGGGGCCGATCAGCATGCCGTAACCGCCCGCCTCAGCCACCGCCTTGACCACCAGCTCGCCCAGGTGGGCCAGCACATAGGCCCGGTCTTCCTGGCGGGAGCAGAGGTAGGTGGGCACATTTTCGATGATCGGCTCCTCGCTGAGGTAGTAGCGAATCATCTCCGGCACGTAGGCATAGATCAGTTTGTCGTCGGCGACGCCGGTGCCGGGGGCATTGGCGATCGCCACCCGGCCGGCCCGGTAGGCCGCCATCAGGCCTCGCACCCCCAGCATTGAATCGCTGCGGAATACGGCCGGATCGAGGAAGTCGTCATCGATGCGCCGGTAGATCACATCCACCGGCTCCAGGCCGGCCGTGCTGCGCATCCACACCCGGTCGTCCTGGCAGATCAGGTCGCGACCCTCCACCAGCTGGATGCCCATCTGCTGGGCCAGGTAGCTGTGCTCGAAGTAGGCGCTGTTGAAAACCCCCGGGGTGAGCAGCACCACCTTGGGGGTATCGGTCCAGGGGGCCAGCTCCCGCAGGGTCTGCAGCAGGCGGGAGGGGTAATCGTCGATCGGTTGCACCGTGCGTCCTGAAAACAGGCTCGGGAACATCCGCTTCATCACGCGGCGATTTTCCAGGAAGTAGGCCACGCCGGAGGGGCAGCGCAGGTTGTCCTCCAGCACCCGCCAGGCTCCCTGGCCGTCGCGCACCAGATCCAGGCCGGAGATGTGGCACCAGCGGCCCAGGGGGGGCTTGAAGCCCTGCAGCTGGGGGCGCCAGCCCTGGGAGCTCTCCACGTCTTCCCTTGGGATGTGGCCATCGCGCAGGATTTGCTGGGGGCCATAGACGTCGGCCAGAAAGAGGTCTATCGCCTCCAGGCGCTGCAGCAGGCCCTCCTCCAGCCGCTGCCAGTCGTCGTTGCTGATCAGCCGGGGCAGGGGATCAAAGGGCAGGATCCGCTCCCCCCCCTGGCTGCCGGAATCGTTGAGGCGAAAGGTGGCCCCCAGCCTCCGCAACAGCACTCCGGCGGCGGCATGGTTGCGGTTGAGTTCGTCGAGGCCCAGCTGGCCCAGGGAGGAGAGCAGGGGCCTCAGGGCGCTGCGGGGCTGGTCGGCGGCACTGAAATATTCGTCGTAGCCCTTGTTGGGTTTGTATTCCGTGAACATGGATCACCCCCTCGACGTGGCGGGATCATGTCCAGCCGGCGGGGTCATCGCCGGTGTGTATTGATACGGAAGGCCGGCCAGAATTGCCTGCAGTTTCTGCAAATTCATGCGCCCTAGCCTGCTCAACGCTGCTATCGCTGGAGTTTTTGCCTCCGGCGCCACCCTGGCGGCACCGGCGCTGGTCCAGGCCCAAACTTGCCAGTTCCTGGCCCCGGTGGGCGGCAATGGCACCACCAACATCGTGCTCAAGACAGTGGGCTCGGGCAATCCGTTTGGCCGTCCGAACTGGAACACCGATTTCTTCGTGACCCAGCCCTACGCCAGCTACAAATTTTTCTTCACAGCTGACTCCTCGGTGAGTGCCACCTACCCCATCCAGGGCTATCTCAAGTTCACCGATGGCTCCAGTCTGCAGGTGATCAACGAGTCGTTCGCTCCCCAGATAGGTACGGGCCGCATGTGGGGCCCCTTCCCGGCGATCCCCGGCAAAACCGTCAGCCAGCTCAACTTCAAGATCGGTGCCAGTGCCGACCAAGCGGCCACCGGCTTCACCTACCGGATCTCCACCATGGGTTGCAATTAACTGCGTTGCAACTGACTGCGTTGCAATTAACCGCAGGGGCGATCGGGCAGGAGTAGTTGGCGCCAGAACCTTTCGGGCTGCTGGCCGCAGCTCGCCAGGGGCACCGCCCCCAGGTGGCTGATCGGCCGGCAGCTGAGGCTGTTGATCAACCAGGCCGCCCCAGCCCCGAGCAGATCCTGCTCCCCGATCAGGGCCTCCGCCACCAGCCCCCGCTCCAGGGCCCGCCGCCGCATCACCCCCGGCAGGCAGCCGCTGCTCAGCGGTGGGGTGATCCAGCTGCCCCCATGCCACACCAGCAGGTTGGCGGTGGTGCCGCAGCAGAGGCCGCCGGCGGAGCTGGGCAGCAGGGCATCGTCAGCGCCGGCGGCGCGGGCCTGGCGGCGGGCCTGGATCGAGGCCCCATAGGCGAAGCTCTTGCAGCGGCTCAGCAGGCTGGTGGCGCTGCGGGTTTCGGTGGGGCTGACGATCACCCGCAGCGGCGCGAAGCAGGGCTCGATGGCGCTGAGCTGCAGCCAGAAGCGGGGCTCGTCGTTGCCGGCCAGGTCGATCCCCCGGCTGGTGCTGCTCCGGTCGCTGCTGCCGCGGCTCCAGTTGAGCCGCAGGGCGCCGCTGCTGCCCAGGGCCGTGCCGATGCCGCTGCGGGTGGTGGCTGCGCCCAGCAGGCTCTCCACGGTCGCTGCCCCCGGTGGTGGTGGCAGCCCCAGCAGGGCCGCCGAGCCCTGCCAGCGCTCCAGATGCTCCGCCAGCAGCCAGGCCCGGCCGGTCTCCACCAGCACCGTTTCAAATAGGCCGTCGGCCAGCAGCAGGCCCCGATCGTCGAGCGGTATAGCCAGGTCAGCGGGGCTGCCCCAGCAACCATGCCCCGAGCCATCCCCCAGCCAGGCAATCGCGGCGGCCATGGGCTGGGGGCGATTCACGCCAGGGCCTCCAGCAGCGGTTGCAGTTTCCAGCCCAGCTCCTCGGCTTCGGCGGCGGGATCGGAGTCGGCCACGATGCCGCAGCCGGCGTGGGCCCGTAGCCGCTGGCCCCGCAGCAGCAGCGAGCGGATCAGGATGCTGCTGTCGAACTGCCCGTCGGCCCCCAGCCGGAACAGGGAGCCGCAGTAGGGCCCCCGGGGTACCGGCTCCAGGCCGTGCAGCCGCTGGCAGGCCCGGATTTTTGGGGCCCCGGTGATCGAGCCCCCCGGCCAGCAGGCCCGCAGCAGGTCAATGGCGCTCAGCCCATCGCCCAGCTGGCCCCGCACCACCGAGGTGAGGTGGTGCACTTGGCGATAACTTTCCAGCCCCACCAGCTGGGGCACCTGGATCGAGCCTGGCTGGCACACCCGCCCCAGGTCGTTGCGCAGTAGGTCGACGATCATCACGTTCTCAGCCCGGTCCTTGGCACTGGTGACCAGGTCGGCGGCGGCATCGGCATCGGCCTCGGGGTGCTGGTGGCGGGGCCGGGTGCCCTTGATCGGCCGCGTCTCCACCTGCCCCGTCCCATCCAGCCGCAGGAACCGTTCCGGGGAGGCCGAGAGCACCGCCTCACCAGCCGCCGCTGCTCCGGCGATCGCCAGGCCACCGAAGGGTGCGGCGCAGCTGCGCCGCAGGCGGCCGTAGAGCTCCAGGGGATCGGCGGGGTTCGCCAGTTGCTGCTCGCAGCAGGCGGTGAGATTGGCCTGGAAAAGATCGCCGCTGGCGATCCAGGCGAGGATCTGCTCCACCTGATCGGCGAAGCGCTCGGGGGGGGTGTGCCAGTGCCAGGAGGCTGGCGCGATCGCGGTTGGCGGTTGGCTCGCTGGCGGGGCGCCCAGATCAAGCCGCTCCAGCAGGGCGGCAAAGCTGCTCAGCCTTGCTGGATCCTGGCCCTCGAGCCATTGCCTCTGGCTGGGGTGGTCGATCACCAGCACCGGGTCGTGGCGGGCGGCCCAGAGCAGGGCCATGTCGGGGGATTGCCAGTGGGGTGCTGGCTCCACCCAGGCGCCGGCTTCGTAGCTGAGCCAGCCCATCCAGTGGCCGCCGCCCGCCGCCAGCTCGGCTAGGGCTGCGAAGGGATCACTGGCTCCGCTCTCTCCCGGCAGGCCGCGGCAGATGCGCTGCTCTAGGGGCGCCAGGCCGAGGCAGCTGCGGTGGCCCTGGGCGCTGCCATCGCCATCGAGCCACACCAGACCTTCCCTGCCCAGCTCGGCGGCCAGGGCTTGCACCAGGGGCCAGGGATCCCGCCAGGGTAGGGGGTGATGCAGGGGCTCGCGGTGGCGGGGCGGGCTCATGCCCCGGCTGCCAGCAGGGCGGCATCGCGGATGCGGCAGCTGTCGCACACGCCGCAGGGCTGCTCGCCACCGGCGTAGCAGCTCCAGGTGCGCTCGATCGGCACGCCCAGCCGCCGGGCCTCCTGCACGATCCGGGTTTTGCTCCAGGTCACCAGGGGTGCCCAGAGCTGGGCGGCGTGGCCTTCGCGGCCGGCCTTGCTGGCCAGCTCAGCCAGGGTCTGGAAGGCTTCGAGGTAGTCGGGGCGGCAG
>NZ_JAGQCQ010000135.1:0-9374 GCF_024346275.1 Cyanobium sp. BA20m-p-22 | reverse complement strand
AAGACCGGGTCACGGTGTTCCCCCAGAACCTCATGCAGCCGCTCCAGATTCATCTCCAGGAAGTGCGGCGTCTGCATGCATCGGCTGGATCTGGCCGCCGGCTGGTGGCAGGCAGGTGCCCCTACCGGGCGCTTTGGAGCGGAAGTACACCTCAGCTTCACGTGAGTGGATCTGGCAGTGGGTGTTTCCGCAGGTCACGCGCCGCTCGGAATCGCGACACCGATGAACAGGGGCGTCACCATCTGGATCCATCGGAGATCCAGCGATCGATGCATGCCGCGGTACGCGCCGCAGGGATCAGCAAGCCAGCTAGTTGCCATACCTTTCGCCATTGCTTTGCCACGCACCTGCTGGAGCGGGGCTCTGACATCCGGACAATCCAGGAGCTGCTTGGCCACAGCGACGTGAAGACCACGATGATCTATACGCATGTGCTCAACCGCGGCCCAGCTGGCGTGACCAGCCCCGCGGATCTCCTCTAAGCCATGTTCTGCGGGTCCGCAGAACATCCGGGATGCAGGTGAAAAGCCCTCCGCTGACTGAGTGGGCGGATGGCAAGAGCGGCGCTATCCGGACCCAGAAGAGGTTTCAGGTGCCTTACGAAGTCTTTCTAATTGGCGTTAGGCTTCACACGCTCATCCCCCCTACCATGGCCGAGATTGTTTATATTCTGACTAATGAAGCGATGCCTGGCCTTGTCAAGGTAGGGAGAACCGAAGATCTATCCACTCGGATCTCGAGCCTCAACTCGTCTACAGGTGTCCCTCTACCCTTTGAGTGCTACTTCGCGGCTGAGGTCGATGACTGCGTAAAGCTGGAGAAGATCCTACATCAACTATTTTCGGAAAACCGAATTAATCCAAAGCGAGAGTTCTTCAAGGTAGAGCCCGAGCGGGTGATCCTTGCCATCAGCATCGGCACTTTTAGGGAAGTCAAGCCTGGTCTCCCTGAGGTCGACAAGGACGAACAAGTCGCCTTGGATAAGATCAAATCGCGTCGCCCCAGAATCAAGCTGGAGGCATTGGGAATAAAGCCTGGTGACACACTGACCTTCTCACGCGACGAGAACATTACTGCCGTTGTCTCTGAGGGTGGAAAGATCATCTATCAAGATGAGGCCCTGAGTCCGTCCGCGGGAGCATTGAAGGTCCTTCACTCGCTGGGCTACCAGACGCCAGCGGCAAGCGGGTCTGAATACTGGATGTTTGATGGAGAACTTCTCGACGAGCGTCGGAGGAAGATGGAAGCTCAGCAGTTTGAGCAGGGCTCCGAAAGTGACGCCTAACAAGCCCCTCGAGTGGACATGCCACCATCAAATCTGTGCTCCGCCACCACAGGCTTCTTGCCTGCCACTCAGGGGCAGCGTTAGGCAGACGAGGTGAGCGGCTTCGGCTGTAAGTCGTTTGGGCTTAGAGGCGGCCTGCTTTGGCCTTACGTGAGAGGTGTTTCACTATGTCAACGAGCTCTCTTCCTTTCTTGGCTGTATCCATCATCTGCTCGCTGAAGATCTCCGCAGAGTTTTCCGCATAAGCGTGGTCGTCCAACTTGCAGAAGGCGTGAACGCACTCATTACGTGCGGCCCTCCATTGTTCAAGTTCATGGAAGAAATCTCCATCAACTGTTGCACCGCTTCCGATCATCAACTTCTTGGCATGACTAATCAGTCTGCTAAGACTCTGTTTTTTGGATATGGTTTCTCCCTTAGCGTCGAGTACCGATATCATTCGATCTGTGATGATGCTTTCTTCCAGAGATTGCTTCAAGCAGCCAACCCTCCTCCAATGCTTCATCCAGACGTTCAAAGGCGAGCTTGTAGCGAAGGTACCGACCAATTTGTTTTTCAGACATGATAGTCACCCATTAATAGCAGTCAAGCTGATTACTCAAGGGGGCTGCGTCATTACTCTGACTAGCCTATAAAAATAGCAACTAGCATGTGCCCCTCGCAGATTGATTCATCAGCATTAGTCAGCTTAGGCGGACGAGCCGCTACGTCAGACGGTGAGGCCACTTCAGCTGAGTAGTAGGGAGTGACACTAACAATTAGTTGGCCTGATCCCCCAGCTGGACAAGCAATCTCATCTTGCCCAAGGCTGTACTCCCATTGTTCATCAAGATCGTAATCAGCATCATCTTGAATACTGATTATTTGGCACAAACCTGCCTCGCCTCCTTCGGGAAGATCGCCAATAGCAGCTTTGATTAGAGGGAACAACTTTTCACCGAGTCCACTATCTAAGTCGTCAAGGCCACCCTCAAATACAAGAGATTCAGAGCCATTTCCATTCTCGAAGATTCGAATATTATCCGGACCGTCAACTACTTTTGTGAATGCAAATATACGCTCTTCGACAGGCAGGCTCGACGCACTGATCCATTCACCGTCTTCAATCGCGATAGGCACTTTGGCAAATGTATAAAAGTAAAGATCCATTAAAACAACTGCGAACTTGAAAATTCTACATCGGCGAGCCTAACGACGCAATCCACCTGCCCCGCGCCCAAGGAGTATGCACCCAGTGAATAGCCTGGGTAGCTGCTCCTGCGGGCAGGTGATCGCTGGCGTTAGCTATGACCTTTGGATGACCTGTAGGAATGCAGCTAGCTAAACGTTGTTCATGGCTTTGCGGTGAGACCGGCGTATTCAAATAAGCTTTCGAGATAGTCAGGATATTTCACACCGCCTTTTAGAAGGTCCATCTCAACTTTTTCCATTTCTTCGGCATTATCTGCTAACAGCAGCAACTGCTCGGCGTCTTCCCACGAGTCCTGATCATGGAGTTCCATTAGGACATCCAAAGCTTGGTCTGCAAGCTCCGATGCGTTATTGTCTAAATCATCGAAAGAACATTCTTCTCCAGAAATGTGGTCCGTGAAGTCGATGATCAATTTGACTGGTGTGGCACCAGAAAACTCACAATAGAAATTCTCCTGAATAAATGTCCCGCCTCCTGCGTAGCCGGCGACAACACCTGCAACTTCCGTCTCCGAAAGTTTCTCCCAAGCAGCAAATGCTCTACAGATTGTGCGTCCTTCACGCTTTTCCCAAAGCCCTGAGTAGTTCATCATGTGTTAATTGGCTTTCTGTCTCATAGCACACTGGTTGAGGTGGGGCAAGCTTACGAAGCGATACACCTGTCCCGCACCTCAGGAGTATGCACGCAGTGAATAGCCTTGGCATCGGCTCCTGCGGGCAGGTGATCGCTGGCGTTAGCTGCACAGGAAAGCCGTGGTCGGTATCGTGGGTGTGATGGTGGTGGCTTCGGATGCCGACAATTCTCAGGAGCGGACCTTACAGGGTCTACTTCTACAGTCACGAACCAAATGAGCCTCCACATGTTCATGTTGATAGAGATAAGGCGTCATGCAAAGTCTGGCTTATTCCTGTTGCGCTAGTCTCAAGCCTTGGTTTTCGCGCCGGAGAGCTGCGTGAAATTGAACGACTGATCAGCATGAACAGAGCTATCCTGCTGAAGGCATGGGAGGAGTTTCATGGCTAACCCTGGTGAGCAGGTCACTGACGTTGCCCTAACAGAGGACAGGCTGATCGTCGACCTGGCCGACGGTCGATCGATCTCGGTCCCGTTGGCTTGGTTCCCAAGGCTTCTGCATGCAACTAACCAGGAGCGTGAAAACTGGGTGATTGCTGGGGCAGGCTATGGAATCCACTGGCCAGATGTTGATGAGGATTTAAGTGTGGAAGGCCTGCTTCGTGGTGCGCCAGCGCCCCAGCTGAGGGCACTGGTCAGCTAACACCGCCATTCACCTGAGCCGCCACCGCAAGGATATCTTCTCTGTTGGGTATACCTGCGGGTAGGTGATCGCTGGCGTTGGAACTGACAACTTTATTCCAAATTTGCCCATTCCACTCAACAAGGCTGAATCAGCGACGAGCGGCTAATTCAGCATAGTCGAGAAGCTTCGCTAGATAGCCTGGAATCAGAACGCTAACCTTGAGCAACCCATGCAGACAGTTTGAAGCTGAACAGGCATCAACAGGCATCAGCCACAGCTGATGCGTTATCTTATTGCAGAAAATTCACCCCGCCGGCGTATAAACACGCTGCAGCTGATCGCCCACCCAGTCATTGAGTTCATCGATCTTTTCGCGGCCCACGGCCTCCAGCACCAGCCGCTGCCGCACCGCCAACATGCCGGGGTTGTTGGGATCAGGCCGTGCCAGGGCTAGGGCTTCCCGGGCGCGGGCGAACTGGGCGCGGCTGCGGCCATAGCGGGCATTGGTGTCGCTGTAGCCCATCAACTCCCGATACCCGAAACTCGCCACGGCGATGCCGATCAGGGCTTCCGGCAAGAGCTGGGGGATTACATCCGCACCCACCAGCCAGTAGGCCACGGCGAGCACCAGTGCTAGCAGGAAACTCAGGGCTCCAAGCAGCACATAGCGCTGGTCCCAGCGCTGCTGGCGGGTGATGGCTTTGCCCAGCCACTGTTCCTGGCCATTGATCCAACGGCGGCAGTGTTCCATCACCTCCGGCAGCGGAGCCCTGTTGTCAGGAGATGACTGGAGGGCCAGCAGCTGCAGCCTTCTTCCCCTGAGCACTGTGCGGATCCAGGCGAAGTTCTGGCTGGTGTGGCTGTGGAACAGGTCAGCGGTGTCGCCTTGCACGCCCACGGCGCCCCAGAAGTCGGTCACCAGCAGGCTTTCCGCCAGGCAGCGCCACTGGATGAAGCCCAACTTGGGCCCCTGCTGCAGCTTGGGGAACACCAACACAGCAGCCAGCACCACCAGCAGCCCGATCGCCTGCCATTCCTGCTGGGAGGTGCCCAGGCCGATCAGCACGCTGGCCAGCATCACCACCCGGCAGAGCCGCATGTAGCTCGCCTTGCTGCCGTTGGCGATGGCATCGGCATAGCGCCACAGGCTGGCTTGCATGCCCGTGTCATAAACGGGTGCGGGTGGGAAGGCGCCCAGTTCACGGTTGATCGCTTCGATGCGGGCGGGGATGCAGCCGTGAGGTTTCACCAAAGGCGCCAGTTGGCGCTGCTCCAGCTCTGCCAATGCCCGACAATCTATCCTGCTGCCATCAAGGTTCTCGGCCCAGTAGCGCACATACCCCACGGGGCAGGTTGGCTCTTTGTCTGAACGCCTGGGGGTCGTGATCTCCACCACTACGCCAGGCTCACGGGCAGCGATCACCTCATCCACCTGCAGAAACAGCGGGTACACCTCGCCGCGCTGCATGGCCACGGTCTGGCTGGTGCCGCCCACCTTGCCGGAATCGAGCCCATTGGAGAACGCCACCAGCAGGTAGCCGTGCCGCACCAGAAAGATTCCCTGACGGCCATAACAACGCGGATCCCAGGGATCGCGGGCCTGGCCATCGATGGGGTGGGGCAGAGCCAGCTCAGGACAATTCTCGCCATCAAGCACGGCATCACAACGCGCAAGGATGCTTTCCAGACGTGTTAGCTCCGTGGAGCCAGCGGGAAAGTCTTCCTCGAGATAGAGCTGACGCGGCTTGGGTAGGGCCGCCACCAGCTGATGGTGGGGGCTGTGGCGATGCAGCTGGCGGTGCTCAGCGATCAGCTCGAGAAACAGCTCAGCTGCCTCGGTGTCCATCCCCTCAGCCAGGCCATTGAGCAGCAGCAGCGGCGTGTGGGGCAGCGTGTCGAACAGTTCGCGGATCAGCTCGCAGAAGCGCTGCCGCAACATCGGCAGGTCCTGGGGTCTGGGATCGCGGTGACCGGCTACAGCCACCACCAGGGGCACGGCGCCGGGATCCTGCACCAGTCCGGTGCCCAGCAGGTCGTCGATCGCCATCAGCCTCCGGGCCTGTGGATGCGCTGGATCTGATCAGCGATCCAATCGTTGAGTTCGTCAAGCTTTTCACGGCCCATCGCTTCCATCACGATCCGGTGGCGCAGCCAGGGATCAGCCGGATCAGCGCCGAGCGACCCCACCTCGCCGGCTTTGAGCAGTTCCAGAGCAGCTATACCGCGCCGGAACTGCTCCAGGCTGCGTTCGTAGTGATTGGCTGTTTCTTCGTAGCCGATCAGTTCCCCGTAGGCATATACCGAAGCACTTGCCGCCAGCAGCGCAATGGCGACGATGTCGAGATTGTTCGCAGCTCCCGGTCGCAGCGGCGCAAAGCCGAAGGCTGCAGCGCCAGCACCCAGCACCCAGGCGGCGTGCCGGCAGCGGCGGTTGTAGAGACGAAAGTTTCTGATGCGGCCCTCCAGAAACTTCACCTGCCCCTCAAGCCAGCGGCGGGCCTGGGACATGGCGTCCTGCATCGGCCGCTGTTCCTGGCTGTAGAGCGCCAGCAGTTGCACCTTCACGGCCCTGAGCATCATCCGGGCGATTCGCAGCTGGTTGTGATTGCGCACGTGGAAGAGATCGGCGGTGTCGAGCTCAACGCCCACTGCCGACCAGAGGTATTGCACAGAAAGGCATTCAACCAAGGAGCGCTTTTCAATGAAGCGCTCCTTGGAAGTCTGCTGCAGGCGCGGCAACCAGGCCAGCGAAGCCAGCACCACCAACAGGAACCCCCCGAACCAGAACGTCCCCTCCAGCAGTTCGGCGATCACAATCAGGGCAAAACCCAGCACCACCACCAGCTCGATCAGGCGAATGTGTTGTTGCTTGAGGGCACCAGCGGTTTCGCTTAACGCGGCGTGCAGGCGGGTATGCAGGCCTTCTGGCTCCTCTGCCGCTTTGAGATCAGGAGCGGCCACCTGGCGGTTGATCGCCTCGAGCTGCCTGGGCAGCTGCAGGAGGGCCTCCGGAATCGTGGGGTCAGCGGTGATCAGCTCGTCCGAATGTCCTTTGATCGGCCAGTAGCGGATCTCGCCGAGCTGCTGCTTTGGGGTGGGGTGCTTGATGCGGGGGGTGCCATGACAGATCAGGGCTGCGGGCTCGCGACTGGCGGCCACCTCGGCCACGTTCACAAACAACGGATAGATCTCCTCGCGCTGGATGGACACCACCTGGGCGGTGCCGCCCATCAGCTGGGTGTCGACGCCGTCGTAGTAGGCGAGGAGCAAGTAGCAGTGGCGGGCCACAAACACCCCCTGCTGGGCATAGGGGGTGGGATCGGTGCTGCTGGGGGTGTGCCCCGGCGGCAGGGGCGGGATGCGCAGTTCCTGGCAGTTGCCGGGATGGAGGATCGCATCGGCGCGCGGCAGCAACGCCTCAAAGCGCTGCAGGGCGGGGGCGTCGCCGTCGAAGTCGCGACGGAAGTCTTTAGGAGTTTTCGGGAGGGTGGCCACCAGCTGGTGCCTGGGCAGCGGCTGAGCCGGACGGGCGTTGCTGCGCTGCTGCTCCACCACCGCGAGGAATTCCTCGGCGATTTCGGTGTCGATGCCGGCGGCCATGCCGTTGAGCATCACCAGCGGCGTGTGGGGCAGGGCCACCATCAACTGGCGCAGCTGCCGGCGGGTGTTCTCCCGCACCACCGGCACCGTTTCGGGCCTGGGATCGCGGTGTCCGGTGACACCGATCACCAGGGCTGCGGCGCCAGGGTCTTGCAGCAATCCCTGGGCCAGCAACAGCGGCTGAGCCGAATTCATGCAGCGGCTTCCTCTGCAGTGCAGGGTAGGGAGATCACTGGCGTTCGCCAGCCTCCAGTGCCCGGCGCAGCGCGGCGGCATCGCTGATCAGCTGGCGATCGTGGTCGTCTGGGTTGTTGTTGCGACCCATGCTCGCCATCAGCTCTTGGAGCAGAGCCTTGGCTTCTGAGATCCGCCCTAGCTTCTGCAGAACCCGGGCTAGATAGGATCGCTCTAGGTTGGTCTACCAGGCATCGGGGCCTTCGTGGGTCTGGCGGTGATCAAGGGCCTGCTGGGCATAGGTAACTGCTTCCTCCAGCTTGCCGGCCTCTTCCAGGGTTCTAGCTAGGCCGCCCAGGGCTCGGCCGATGCCGAAATCGCCTGGCTCCAGCACCTGCTGGCGGGCTTCTAATAGCTTGCGGAACAGGGCTTCTGCTTCCTCCAGTGACCCGGTTTCACGCAGGTCGATCGCCAGTTCGTTGATCGACATCAAGGTGACTGGATCGGTATCGCCGTTCTGCTGGCGGGTCCAGGCGAGTTCGCGGCGGCGTAGGGGGATGGCATCTGCGCGGCGGCCCTGCTGCGACAGGACATCAGCCAGGTTGTAGACGGTGGTGAGGGTGTCGGGGTGCTCCGGCCCCAGCCGCCGCTCACGGGCCTCCAGGCAGCGGGTGTAATAGGTCTCCGCCTGCTCGTAGTCGCCCTTTTTGCTGTACAGCATCCCCAGATTGTGGACGGTGGTGAGGGTGGAGGGGTGCTCGGGACCCAGCAGTCGCTCACTGGCCTCTAGGCAGCGGGTGTAATAGGCCTCCGCCTGCTCGTAGTCGCCCTTTTCGCTGTACAGCAGACCCAGATTGCCGACGGTGGTGAGGGTGTCGGGGTGCTCCGGCCCCAGCAGCCGTTCTTTAGCCTCTAGTGCCCGATCAAGATATTCCTCAGCCTGCCCATAATCGCCCTTTTGGGAATACAGCAGACCTAGATCACCGATGGTGATGAGGGTCTCAGGGTGCTCCCGCCCCAGCAGCTGTTGACTAGACTTAAGGCAGCGCATGTAGAAAACTTCTGCTTGCTTATAGTCGCCTTTATGTAGATAGAGCTGGCCCAAATTGCCGACGGTGCTGAGGGTCTCGGGGTGCTCCGACCCAAGCAGCCGCTCACTGGCTTCTAAGGCCCGCTTGTGATAAGCCTCCGCCTGCTCAAAGTCGCCTTTACTGGAATAAAGCAGGCCCAAATTATTGAAAGTACTCAGTATGGAGGGGTGCTCTGGCCCCAGCAACCGCTCACTGGCTTCTAGATCCCGCTTGAAAAACACCTCCGCCTGCTCGTAGTCACCCGTATCCCGAAACAGTCGGCCTAGATTGGCGACAGTGGTGAGGGTGTCGGGATGCTCCGGCCCCAACAAACGCTCACTGGCTTCAAGGCAGCGTTCGTATAGCAGACGCGCCTGATTATAGTCACCTTTATCACTAAGTATTCCCGCCAAGTTCCTTGCAGTAATAATTGTGGAAGGATGATCGAAGCCGAACAGCTTTTCATCGGCTTCCAGTGCGAATCCAAGCATTGCCTCTGCTGCAGAATACTCTCCTCTTGTGCTAAAAAGGCCAGCCAAGTTAACGAGTGATGTATTTGTTTCGGGGTGGCCGTGCCCTAGGGTAGTACATCTCAGCTCTAGGCAGCGCCTTAGATGGGCTTCGGCTTCTTCATACTTTGCCATGCTCAGATAAAGAAGCCCAAGATTGCTTGTATAAGTAAGCGTGGCAGGATGGCTTTCGCCGGCGATCTCTGCTGATGACTTAGCGGCGAGAGCCCAGTATTTTGCTGCCTGCTCATAGTCTCCGGATAGCATATACAGCTGTCCTATATTG
>NZ_JAGQCQ010000134.1:0-9409 GCF_024346275.1 Cyanobium sp. BA20m-p-22 | reverse complement strand
GCAAGCGAGCCAACAACGGCACGGCCGTATCCCACTCCCATGTGCGCACCAAGAAGCTCCAACAGGTGAACCTGCAGGAGCGCAGGCTTTGGTGGGCCGAGGGCAACCGGTTTGTCAAGTTGCGTGTTTCTACCCGCGCCCTCAAAACCATCCAGAAAAAAGGTCTGGGTGCCTACGCCAAGGAACTCGGCGTGAACCTCGCCAAAATCTGAGCCGACCATGCGGCGCCGGGTACTGCTGAAGTCATTGGCGGCCCTCGTCCCCCTCTCCGCAGGCGCTTTGGGCTCGATGTCGTTCGCTCGTCGGGCCGAGGCCATCGGTGGAACCTTGCCGCTGTTAAATCAGCCTGCGCCAAATTTCAGCCTGGCTGGCATCGCACCAGCTAGCAAGGGGGAGGTAGTGGAGACCAGGCTTGAACTGGCCGATTTCGGTGGCAGCTGGCTGGTGCTCTACTTCTATCCCCGGGATTTCACCGGCGGTTGCACCCTTGAGGCCCGTGGCTTCCAGCGCGATCTTGCCGCCTTCAAGGCTGCTGGCGCAGCGGTTGTAGGTGTCAGTGCCGATGACGCCGACTCCCATGCTGAGTTCTGCAGTAGTGAGGGCCTGGCCTTCCCCCTGCTGTCCGATCCTGCCGGCACAGTCAGCAGGGCCTATGGCAGCTGGATCGCGCCCTTCTCCCAACGCCACACATTTTTGATCGATCCGGCCGGGGTGTTGCGAGCCAACTGGCTGGCCGTGCGGCCCAGTGGCCACAGCGCCGAGGTGCTAGCAACCCTGCAGGGGCTCCAGGCCGGCTGAGCGGCCAAACCCCGATCGCTCGCTAACGAACGGCAATTTGGTTTGCCAGGTCTTGCAGTAGTTGGCGATGGACCTCCGTTTGTTGGCGCAGGGCAGCCAGTCGGGCAGCCGCAGGCGGGCTGTCGAGTGCGCCGCTCCAGGCCGCCAGCAGCTCGGCCGGGGCTGCCATCGCATCGAGGCTGTGGCAGGGGCAGCCCAGGCCGTCTGCGGCAGCTTGCACCTTGGGGTCGTAGCTGAGGGCAGCACAGGGTGCTCCGGCGAGGGCAGCCAAGATGAGGCCGTGGAGCCGCATGGCCACCACCAGCCCGGCACCGCTGGCCACCGTCATCGCCTCGCTGGGCCTCTCTGCCAGCACCTCCCGGCTGCGGCCAGCCAGCCCCGCAGGCAGCAGCTGCTGCTGGTCAAGCTGCTCCAGCAGGCCCCTGTCCTGGGCGGCGTGGAAGGGGAGCCAGATCACCTCGCGGTCCTGCAGGCGGGCCAGTTGGTCGAGGGCCTGGAGATAGGGGTGCCAGGCCGATCCCTGCAGCTCCTTGGTGGGACGTAGGCAGAGCACCAGGGGGCCTCCGCTGCCACGCCACGGCTGGGCAGGTAGGGCCCAGACCGGATCGCTGCCCACCGGGCCATCACGGCCAAGCTTTCTGGCCAGAGCCGCCGACTCCTGGTCGCGCCAACTCACCGCCGTGACCAGGCCGAGCAGGCGCCCAACCAGGATCCGGCTGGGCCGCCGCCGCAGGGGCCCCAATCCCTGGCCCCAGAGCAAGACGGGCTTGGCCTCGAGTCGGGCGGCAAAGATCAGGGCCGCGTAGTAGAGCAGGCTGCGGAAGCTGGTGGAATCCTGCAGCAGGCTGCCGCCACCCAATACCAGCCCATCGCAGTTACTGAGGGCCTTCAGCACCTGGGCCAGGCTGCGGCGCTGCACCGTATCCACTCGGAAGCGTTGCCGCACCAGGTCGGTGTCATAGGCGGTGACCGTCGCCGTAAACCCCGCTGGCATGTGGCCGAGCAGCACTTCCAGCAGGGCGTCATCACCGAGGTTGTGCTCGCCGTAGTAGCCAACCAGCAAGAGCTGCCGCCTGGCCTTTTCCCCCTTCTGTCTGGTCTCGCGCACGAGCCGATCGACTCCTACCTTTCAGCTTCGCACCCTGAGAAGATCGAGCCCATGCATGCGCTCTCCCTGCCCACCTGGTGGATCCATATCACCTCCGTACTGGAGTGGGTAGTCGCCATGCTGGCTGTGCAGCGGCTTGGGGTGCAAAGGCGGGAGGGGGGCTGGCGCTGGCTGAGCCTGGCCATGCTGCCTGCCCTGGTCAGCGCCATGGCTGCCTGCACCTGGCACCTGTTCGACAACAGCCCCGAGCTCTACGGGCTGGTGGTTTTCCAGGCGGGTCTCACCGCCATCGGCAACGCTGCCCTGGCCCTGGCCGCCTGGAACCTGCTGCGCCAACAGCGCCAGGTCAATTCATGAGCGGCATGGGCGGCGTGCTCAGCTGGCTCGCCCAGATCGATCCCAGCCCCCTATTCGTGCTGTCGCTGCTTCCCTATTTGGCCTTCCTCTGGTGGGCGAGCCAGGTGGAGGGATTTCCAAAGTTGGCCCTGCGGGGTTTCCAGTGCACCCTCCTGTTTGTGGCCGTGACGATTGGGGCGGCCATCGTTGCCCAACTGCGCTACGGCGAATTACTGGCCAACGTCGATGCCCTCCATGGCGGTGCCGAATCCCTGCTCACCGTCTCGAACCTGCTGGTGGTGCTCGGCTTCAGCGGCTTCGGCGCCGCGCTGGGCCGGAGGCAATGAACAAGTCTTAAGCAGGGGGGGCGCAATGCGATCGGCCCCGGAAGATGGGGCGTTGCCATTCGCTCCATGCTTACTCCCCTTCTAGCTTTGGCCCCTGCTTCCATCTCCTGGTCGCCCAAGGTGGCGTTGGTGATGATCGTCTGCAACGTGATCGCCATTGCCATTGGCAAGGCCACCATCAAGCAACCCAACGTGGGTCTGCAGCTACCCAGCCCGACCCTGTTTGGTGGTTTCAGCCACGGCGCCATGCTCGGCACCCTCAGCCTCGGTCACATCCTCGGCATGGGCGCCATCCTTGGCCTGGCCTCCCGCGGGGTGGTCTGAGCCACCAGGAGCCAAGGGGCGTCAGGCGGCTACAGGCTGGCTGGCGCCCGCCAGATTCGAAGACACTGGAGAGCCGTAGCGCTCCAGGATGCGATCGGCCATCTGGGGTGGGGTGAGGCCCAGGCTCTGCTTGCTTTGATCTGGGCTGGCGTGGTCAACCAACACGTCGGCAATGCCGATGCGCAGCACCGGCACAAGCACGTTGTGGTCAACGAGCGCTTCGACCACCGCGGAGCCAAAGCCACCGGCCAGGGCCGCTTCCTCCATGGTCACCACCCGGCCGATACGTTGGGCCATCGGCAGAATCAGGGCCTCGTCTAGGGGCCGCAGGAAACGGGCGTTGATCACCGCTGCCCGCATCCCCTTTTCCTGCAGCAGCCCGGCGGTGGCCATGGCCGGACTCACCATGGCCCCGTAGGCCACGATCAGCAGGTCATCGCCATCGGTAAGCAGCTCGCCGCGACCAATCTCCAGGGGTAGAAAGCCCTCTTCAGCCAGGGGAACCCCTTCGCCCTCCCCGCGGGGAATGCGCAGGGCACAGGGGCCGCTGTGGTGGATAGAGGTCACCAGCATGCGCTGCAGCTCGGCCTCGTCCTTGGGGGCCATTACGGTGAAATTGGGGATGGCGCGGAAATAGCTGATGTCGTATTGGCCCTGGTGGGTGGGGCCATCGGCCCCGACAATGCCAGCTCGATCCAAAACAAAGGTGACCGGCAGATTCTGAATGCCCACGTCGTGGATCAGCTGGTCAAAGGCCCGCTGCAGGAAGGTGCTGTAGATCGCCACCACGGGCTTGAGGCCCTCACAGGCCATGCCGGCTGCCATGGTGACGGCGTGCTGTTCGGCAATGCCAACGTCAAAATACTGATCGGGTAGGGCCTTCTCAAGCAGGTCAAGGCCGGTGCCGGTGGCCATGGCGGCGGTGATGCCCACAACGGTCGGGTCCTGCTCACAGAGCTTGACCAGGGTCTGGCCGAATACCTTGCTGTAGCCAGGCGGTTTCGGCTTACTGGAGGGGTAGGCCTTGCCGGTGGCCAGGTCGAAGGCACTTTGGGCGTGGTAGCCCACCTGATCGGCCTCCGCATAGGCGTAACCCTTGCCCTTGGTGGTGGCCACATGCACCAGCACGGGACCTTCAGTGCGATGGGCCTGCTCAAAGGTGCGCACCATCCCGGCGATGTCATGGCCATCTATCGGGCCGATGTAGGTGAAGCCCAACTCCTCGAACACGGCTCCCACCTTGGGAACCGCTAGGCGCTTCATGCTCTCTTTGAGGGTTTTGAGTTCATTGGGCAGCTCGCCGTGCAGGAAGGGCAGGTGCTTGATCGCCTCCTCCGCATTGCCCTGCAGGAACTGCAGGGGCGGACTCAGCCGCATCCGGTTCAGGTAGGTGGAGAGGGCTCCCACCGGCGGGCTGATCGACATGTCGTTGTCGTTGAGCACCACCAGCAACTTGGTTTTCGGCAGGTGGCCGGCATGGTTGATCGCCTCGAGGGCCATGCCACCGGTGAGGGCGCCATCGCCAATCACGGCTACGCACTTGAAATCCTCGCCGCGGCGATCCCTGGCGAGGGCCATCCCCAGGGCAGCAGAGATGGAGGTGCTGGCATGGCCGGCGCCGAAATGGTCAAAGCGGCTCTCGCTCCGCTTGAGGTAGCCCGCCACCCCATTCTTCTGGCGCAGGCTGTCAAAATTTTTGTATCGCCCAGTCACCAACTTGTGGGGATAGGCCTGATGACCCACATCCCAAACCACCTTGTCGCGCTCGAGGTCGAGGGTTTGGTAGAGGGCGAGGGTGAGCTCCACCACCCCCAGCCCTGGGCCGAGATGGCCGCCGCTGGTGCTCACCACCTCCAGATGGCGCTCCCGGATCTGGCGGGCAATCGCTTCAAGCTCAGCCGTGCTCAGGCCGTGCAGCTGATTCGGATGACTGAGCTCGCTGAGATGCATGCACAGCCCTGGAGGTGCAGTGCAATCTAGGCCTTGGCTTCCACTGGCAGGTGCGAATTGCGACACTGGTGCCATGAGCGCCGATCCCCAGACCTACCTCCAGCGAATCCTGCGGGCCCGGGTCTACGACGTGGCCATTGAGTCGCCGCTGGATCCCGCGCCGAATCTCTCAGCCCGCTTGCACAACCGGGTACTGCTTAAGCGGGAGGACCTGCAGCCGGTCTTCAGCTTCAAGCTGCGGGGTGCCTACAACAAGATGGTGGCTCTGAGTGCGGCCGAGCTGGAGCGGGGCGTGATTGCCGCCAGCGCCGGCAACCATGCCCAGGGAGTTGCCCTGGGGGCCCAGAAGCTGGGCTGCCGGGCCGTGATCGTGATGCCTGTCACCACGCCTGAGATGAAGGTCAGGGCTGTTGCTGCCCGGGGGGCCGAGGTGGTGCTGCACGGCGATAACTACGACGCGGCCTGCGCCGAGGCAACTCGCCTGGGCCAGGAGCGGGGCCTCAGTTTCATCCATCCTTTCGACGATCCCGACGTGATTGCCGGCCAGGGCACGATTGGGCTGGAGATCCTGCGCCAGTGTTCCTCACCACCTGATGTGATCTATGTGGCCGTGGGTGGTGGCGGCCTGATTGCCGGCATCGGTGTGTACGTAAAGACCCTCTGGCCCCAGGTGCAGATCGTGGGCGTTGAGCCCGAGGACGCGGACGCCATGACCCGTTCCCTTGCCGCCGGCGAACGGGTGGAGCTGGAGCAAGTGGGCCTATTTGCCGACGGAGTGGCCGTGCGCAGGGTGGGGGAGCACACCTTTGCCCTGGCCCAGCAGACGGTGGATCGGATGGTGACGGTCAACACCGACGCCATCTGCGCCGCCATCAAGGACGTGTTTGAAGACACCCGCTCGATCCTGGAGCCGGCCGGGGCCCTGGCGGTGGCGGGGATGAAGCGCGACGTGGCGCAGCAGGGATTGCATGGCAAGACCCTGGTGGCGGTGGCCTGCGGCGCCAATATGAACTTTGATCGCCTGCGCTTCGTGGCCGAACGCACGGAGATCGGCGAAGACCGTGAGGCGATGTTGGCGGTGGAAATTCCCGAGCAAACCGGCAGCCTGAGGCGCTTCTGTGGCGTACTGGGCCAGCGCAACCTCACCGAATTCAGCTACCGCCTGGCCGATCCCCGGGTGGCCCATATTTTTGTTGGGGTGCAGACCAGCGGCACGGCCGATGAACAGGACCTGATCCACGACGTGCGCCGGGCGGGGTTCCCCTGCCTCGACCTCTCCAACGACGAACTCGCCAAGCTGCACCTGCGCCACATGGTGGGTGGACGCCTACCCGCCAGTGCTGGGGCCGCCCTCGAGCTGGGTGAGGAGCTGCTCTACCGCTTCGAATTCCCGGAAAAACCGGGCGCCCTGATGGCCTTCGTCAACGCCCTGCACGCCAGCTGGAATATCAGCATTTTTCACTACCGCAATCACGGAGCTGACGTGGGCCGGATCGTGGTGGGCGTGCAGGTGCCCCGTAGCGAGAGGCCGCAGTGGCAGGACTTCCTTGCCGGCCTGGGCTACCAGCACTGGGATGAAACCGACAATCCTGCCTACCGGCTGTTCCTCGGCCCCAGCACCAGCCCCCTACCGGCCCTGGCGTGAACTGGCCTGGGCCAGGCAGGTTGGGGTACCCTGCGCCCATGCAGACAGGTGCCCCAGCTGAGGCGATTGAGAATCTCTCCTTACCTGCTCGGATTGAGGCGATTCTCTATCTCAAAGGCAGGCCCCTGACCCTGGCCGAACTGGCGGCCATTGCCATGGTCAGCCGCGAGGAGGCTGAGCTCGGCCTGATCACCCTGATCACCGACTACGCCCACCGCGACACCGCCCTGGAGGTGCGCCAGGAGGGCAAGTGCTACAGCCTGCAGTTGCGGGAGGGCCTGGGCGATCTGGTTCAGAACCTCTTGCCCGTCGACCTCTCCACCGCCGCCCTGCGCACCCTGGCCACAATCGCCCTCAAAAAGCGCATCCTCCAATCTGAGTTGGTGGAGCTGCGTGGCTCTGGGGCCTACGACCACATCAAGGAGCTACTGGCCCAGAACTTCATCGAGCGCAAGCGCCAGAGCGACGGCCGTTCCTACTGGCTCACCCTGGGCGAAAAATTCCATCGCACCTTCGCCATCAGGGCCGAAGACCTGCAAGCCCGAACCCCCACCACGGCGAAAGGCTGGCAAACCGCTGCCTAGAGTTCACCCAACTGAAGGTTTGCTCCATCCATGGAAGCTCTGAGTTTCTTGTTGCAGGTGCTGGCCCAGACCTTGAGCATCTACACCTTGGTGCTGTTGGTGCGGGTGCTGCTCAGCTGGTTCCCCAACCTTGACTGGAGCAATCCGCTGCTTTCGACGGTGAGCTCGATCACAGACCCCTACCTAAACGCCTTCCGGGGCCTGATTCCGCCCCTGGGCGGCCTTGACCTCTCGGCGATTCTCGCCTTTTTGGCCCTGCAGTTGGTCCAGAGCCTGCTCCAGGGTGCCAGCGTTTCGGTGCTCGGCGCCGGCTACTGAACCACTACTGAACCACTACTGAACAACTAGTAAACAACTACTGAACCAGGGTTCGCTCCGCCAGCTCCTGTTCAAGGGGCAGGAGTTCATCCTCGCTGCCGGCTCTGGTGCGCACGGGCGCGCTGAAGCCGCGGGCCTTGACATTGCGGAAGCCCAAGGGGCCTGGGGTTCCCGCCGGAACGGCCAGGCGCAGGCCAAAGGTCGAGGAACCTGGTGGTACGTCACCGATGCTGCCTACCCGGGTGCGGTTTTGGAGCACCGGCTCACCGCTCGAATCCAGAATCAGGGCAAAGACATCCGTATCCACCACGGGTTTTTGGCCCGTGTTAATCACCGTGCCGCGCAGGGCATAGCAACTGGCGCCGGCGGGCCGCCCCAGCTCCGGCTGGGCGCCTATGTCTTCGGCGGGGCAGGGCTCGAGGCTGACCTCAGAGACCTGGAGCCCGCTGGCCCAGGCGGGGGCAGCCACCAGCCACAGGGCCAGCAGAATGGGGGTAAATACTGCTGTCAGCCAGGGCTTGCCTCTGTTCACCGGCTGTCTCCACTGCCTGAGATCACGTTACGGGCAGAGCGGCTTGCCAATTTGTCCAGGTTGGCCTGGGCAACCTGATCGAGCTCCAGACCCAATTCGGTGGCCAGCTGGGCGACGTACCAGAGCACATCCCCCAGCTCCAGCTGCAGGGCTGCGATCAACTCGGCCGAAAACTCACCGCCTTGATCGCGCAGCACCTTTTTGACCTTATCGGCCACCTCGCCGGCCTCGCCGCAGAGTCCGAGGGTGGGATAGATGGGGTTTGCGCCCGCATCCGGGTAGCAGGCGGTGGCCCGGGATCGCTCTTGATAGGTGTGAAAGTCCAACTAGGGCAGCCCGTTGCAGGCCTGGATGGTAGTTTCCAGCTGTCTGTTGGCGCCTGCATGCCCCAGCCCGATCTCATGCGACGCACCAAGATCGTGGCCACCATCGGGCCCGCCACGGAATCCCCAGAGCGGTTGCGGGAGCTGATAGCCGCTGGCGCCACTACATTTCGTCTCAATTTTTCCCACGGCGACCACAGCGACCATGCGGTTCGCATCGCCACCATCCGCCAGGTCGCAACCGAGCTGGGCATCGAGATCGGCATTCTTCAGGATCTTCAGGGGCCCAAAATCCGCTTGGGCCGCTTTGCTGATGGACCCATAACTCTGGCCAAGGGAGATCGCTTCGAACTCACCTCCCGGGATGTGGCCTGCAACCTGACGATGGCAAGCGTCACCTACGCCAAATTGGCCGACGAAGTGGTGCCCGGCAGCCGCATCCTGCTCGATGACGGCAGGGTGGAGATGCTGGTTGAACAGGTCGACAAGGGCCAGCAGACCCTCCACTGCAGCGTCACCGTTGGCGGGGTGCTCTCCAACAACAAGGGGGTCAACTTCCCCGATGTGCAGCTTTCGATCCGGGCTCTCACCGACAAGGATCGGGCCGATCTCGCCTTTGGCCTGCAGCAGGGGGTCGACTGGGTGGCCCTCAGCTTCGTGCGCAATCCCTCCGACATGGTCGAGATCCGCGAGTTGATCCGCAGCCACGGCTACCAGACCCCAGTGGTGGCAAAGATCGAGAAATTTGAGGCGATCGACCAGATCGACGACATCCTGCCCCTCTGTGACGGGGTGATGGTGGCAAGGGGCGACCTCGGCGTCGAAATGCCTGCCGAGGAAGTGCCCTTGCTGCAGAAGGAGCTGATCCGCAAGGCCAACAGCCTCGGTATCCCGGTTATCACCGCCACCCAAATGCTCGATTCGATGGTGAGTTGCCCCAGGCCCACCAGGGCCGAAGTGAGCGATGTGGCCAATGCCATCCTCGACGGCACAGATGCGGTGATGCTCTCTAATGAGAGTGCGGTCGGCGACTTCCCGGTGGAGGCCGTAGCCACGATGGCCACCATCGCCAGGCGGATCGAGCGCGACTACCACCAGCGCCTCCATGACACCAACATGGCGCCCACAATTGGCAATGCGATCT
>NZ_JAGQCQ010000133.1:0-9439 GCF_024346275.1 Cyanobium sp. BA20m-p-22 | reverse complement strand
TCTGCCACGCTGCGCTGGCCGTAGGGCACCCGGGCCGTATCACCCAGGTAGAGGCAGGAGGAGTGGGGATAGCGCTCCTGCAGCCGGCGCAGCACCGTGAGCCCGCCCAGGCCGCTGTCAAAAAGGCCCACCAAGGCGCTCATTGGCTCTCCCGCAGGGCATTGAGAACGCCGGCGGAGAGGGCCAGGGCCATGCGCCGGCGAAAGCTGGCATCGGCGAGGCGGCGGGAATCGATCGCGCCGGTGAGGAAGCCCATCTCCACCAGGGCCGAGGGCATCACGGTGCGGCGAATCACGAAAAAGCGCCCGGTGCGCACGCCCCGATCCGGGCTGCCCGGCGAGATGGCCACCATCTGTTGCTGCAGGGCCGCCGCCAGGCGCCGGGCAGACGCTCCTGCCCCCTCGAAATAGAAAGTTTCGATCCCGTTCACATCGGGGCGGGCCATGCTCAGCGCATTGGCATGCACGCTCACAAACAGGTCGGCGCCACTGCTGTTGGCCAGGCTCACCCGGGGCGGCAGGTCCACATCCACCTCCGAGGTGCGCGTCATCAGCACCTGCACGCCCCGGGCCTGCAGCAGCCTGGCCATCTGCAGACAGATATCCAGCACCACATCGGTTTCCCGCAGCCCGCCAATGCCGATTGCGCCGGGATCGGGGCCGCCATGGCCGGGATCGATCACCACCTTGAAGCGGCCCCTGGGCACCACGGGCAGGCCGTCGGCCGAAAGCGGTGCCCCGGAGGTGGGGAAAGCAATCTGGGCCAAAGGGGCACTGGAAACGGCATCCAGATCCCCCTCGCCGAGGGCCGGCCCAGTCTGGTTGGCCAGGCCGGGGAGCTCCATGCGCCAGCGGTCGCGGGCCGTGCCCACCAGGCGCAGGCCGGCGGGTTCCAGCTCGGTGCCCGGGGCGAATTCGAGCACCAGGCGGGTGGTGAGGCCATCGGAGCGGCCGATGCGCACCTCGCGTAGGGCCCCACCGCCCCGCAGGGTGCGGGAGCGGGAGGGGGCCCCGGGCAGATCCACCCAGACCCTCGGCCCCCGCAGCCCCGTGCCGGCCTCAAAGAAGGCCTGGGGGCGCACGTCCTGGGCGGTGCGCAGCTCCAGCTGGCCCGTCCGGGTCACCCGCCAGGCCGCCAGGGAGGAGGCCCAGGCGGGCAGATCGGCCAGAACCACAGCAAGGGCAGTCAGGGCCGCTGCCCAGAGCCCTGGTTTTGACTTGACTCGACCGGACCAGCGCATCAAGAGGTTCAGAACAGGGCCGGGCGGCGATGTTGGAGGCTGGGCATCTGGGCCCGCACCCGGCCGCCATGGCCCGCATCGATCGGCGCCACCGCCGATCCCACCGCCACCCCGGCGTCAGCCAGCACGGTGCCCCAGGGGTCGATCACCAGGGAGTGGCCGTGGCACTGGCGCCTGCCGTAGTGGAGGCCCGTCTGGGCGGGGGCGACCACATAGGCCGTGTTTTCGATGGCCCGGGCCTGCAACAGCACCTGCCAATGGTCCTTGCCGGTGAAGGCCGTGAAGGCGGCGGGCACCATCAGCACGTCCGCCCCGGCGCCGGCGAGATGGCGGTAGAGCTCCGGGAAGCGCACGTCGTAACAGATCGAGAGGCCGATACGACCCAGGCCCGGCACCTCCACCACCGGCGGCAACTGGCTGCCGGGCTGCACCGTCAGGGATTCGCGGTAGGTGTTGCCATCCGGCAGATCCACATCGAAGAGGTGGATCTTGTCGTAGCGGGCCAGCAGCTGGCCCTCGGTGCCCACCAGCTCGGCGCGGTTGAAGGTTTTGCCCGCTCCGGCCGGCACCGGGAAGCCCCCGCCCAGCAGGGTCACCTGGTAGCGGCGGGCCATCGTCACCAGGAAGCGGCTGCAGCGCTCCGCCAGGGCCGGGGCCAGCTCCAGGCGCCGGCTGTCCTCGCCCATGAAGGCAAAATTTTCAGGCAGGCCCACCAGTTCGGCGCCGCGGCGGGCGGCCAGCTCGATCTGTTCTTCGGCCGCCACAAAGTTGGCATCCGGATCAGGGGTGCTGGTGAGCTGCACAGCTGCCGCCAGAAAACTGCCCACCGATTGCCCAGAACGAACGGCCGAACTGTAAGGGAAATGGCCGATTCGGCCAGACCCCAAGCAGGGCCTCAGCTGGCCTTCAGCACGCCGGGTTCGGCCTGGAAGGGCACGATCTGGAGGCTGTCGACCGAGGCGCAACAGGCGAAGTCGGCGTCGTGGTTGCCAATGCCCATCAATCGCTGGCCGTGGCTGGCGGCGCGCAGACACCCTTCGGTGTCCTGAGCCCACTGGTGCCAAACCGCCAGGGCCACATACATTTCATCGTTGGCGATGCGGGCCGGGCTCTGGCTGGCCGCTGCGATCGCGAGCAGGGCAGCGGCCACGGCCCCCGCAGCAAGGCTGTCTTCGAGGGAATAATCCCCTTCCCAGCCACTGCCCACGATCCAGACTTTTTCGCATTGCTTATGCCAAAGGCTGGTTGCTACAGCGGTGCGATTCGGAAGGCAGGCGGTGAGGAGCAGGGGCACAGCTTTCACCGCTGCCAAGGAGCGGGTGCCGTTGGTGGTGCTCATGAAAATTCGCTTGCCTGCAACCAGCTCCGGCGTGATCGCAACCGGGGAATTGCCCAGGTCATAGCCATCGATGCGTTTCCCCCCCCGCTCCCCTGCCCGCAAACGGGATTGCTCAGGCCAGGCACTGGCCGCTGCTTCGAGTTTGGCCAGATCGGCAAAAGCCTCAACGGCCTCCGCACCTCTCTCGAGGGAAAAGGCAATGGTGGTGGTGGCGCGCAGCACGTCGATCACGACGGCGGCATCGGGGCCTCCCTGGGCAGGGGGCACCACCTCGGGAACCGTTTCTGAAGTCGCGAAGTAGGAGATCTGCACCGGCACCGCCAGGGGAGGGTGCGCCACAGTAGGAAGCACCGGTCAAACCTGATGGCAGCCACGGCGCCCCCCCAGCGCAGCCGCCGAGATCTACGCGGCTTTATTGAGCTCCTGGAATCCCGCGGCGCCCTGCGCCGGATCAGCGCCCCGGTGGATCCGGATCTGGAGCTGGCGGCGATCGCCGACCGGGTGCTGGCCGCCGGCGGGCCGGGATTGTTGTTTGAAAACGTGATCGGCTCATCGATGCCGGTGGCGGTGAACCTGCTCGGCACCCAGGAGCGGGTGCTCTGGAGCCTGGGCATGGAGCAGCCCGAAGAGCTCGAAGCCCTGGGCGAGCGGCTGGCCCTACTGCAGCAACCCCGTCCCCCTAAGGGGGCCCGGGAGGCGCTGCGCTTTGGCTCGGTGCTGCTGGATGTGCTCAGAGCCAGGCCCGATCTCGATCTCACGCCCCCCTGCCGCCAACAGGTGTTTAAGGGGGAGGCGGTGAACCTCGATGCCCTGCCGCTCCTGCGCCCCTGGCCCGGAGATGGCGGCCGGATCATCACCCTGGGGCTGGTAATTACCAAAGACCCCGAAACCGGCACGCCAAACGTGGGGGTGTACCGGCTACAGCAGCAGGGCATCAACACCATGACGGTGCACTGGCTGAGCGTGCGCGGCGGTGCCCGCCACCTGCGCAAGGCCGCAGCCATGGGAAAGAAACTGGAAATCGCCATCGCCATCGGCGTGCATCCGTTGCTGGTGATGGCGGCGGCCACGCCGATTCCGGTGCAGCTGAGCGAGTGGCTGTTCGCCGGGCTCTATGCCGGTGAAGGCGTGCGCTTGGCCAGGTGCAAAACGGTGAACCTGGAGGTGCCGAGCCACAGCGAAGTGGTGCTCGAAGGCACGATCACTCCCGGCGAAGAAGTGGCCGATGGACCCTTCGGCGACCACATGGGCTTCTACGGGGGAGTGGAGGATTCACCGATGGTGCGGATCCAGTGCGTCACCCAGCGGCGCAACCCGATCTACTTCACGACCTTTAGCGGCCGGCCCCCCAAGGAAGACGCCATGCTGGCCATTGCCCTGAACCGGATCTACACGCCAATCCTGCGCCAGCAGATCCCGGAGATCGTGGATTTCTTCCTGCCGATGGAGGGGCTCAGCTACAAGCTGGCCGTGATCGCCATCGATAAGGCCTATCCGGGCCAGGCCAGGCGGGCGGCGTTGGCCTTCTGGAGTGCCCTTCCCCAGTTCACCTACACAAAGTTTGTGGTGGTGGTCGACAAGGCGATCAACATCCGCGATCCGCGCCAGGTGATCTGGGCGATCAGCGCCCAGGTGGATCCCCAGCGGGATTTGTTTGTGCTCGAAAACACTCCATTTGACACGCTCGATTTCGCCAGCGAAAGGCTGGGTTTGGGCGGCCGCCTGGCGGTCGATGCCACCACCAAGATCGGGCCCGAGAAGCGCCACCCCTGGGGTGAGCCCCTGGGGCGACCAGAGGAGCTGGAGGCCCGCATCGACAGCCGCTGGGCTGAGCTGGGGCTGGCCGACATCGGCACCAGGGATCCCGATCCGGCCCTATTCGGCTACACACTCGAATTCGTGCTTGAGCGGCTGGCGGGGCGGAGCTGATGCTCAGTAAGCAGGCAAACCATGCCCTCAAGGCCCTGCTGGAGCTGGCTGCCGAACCGGAGCGCTGGCTCTCCACCCATGAGCTGGCGATCGCCCAGCAATTGCCGGAACCCATGCTGGAGCAAATCCTGTTGCGACTGCGCCGGGCCGGTCTGCTGAAGGCCCGAAGGGGGCGACTGGGGGGTTATCGATTGGCTGGGGCGGCTGGGGAGATGAGCATTGCCGCCGTTCTCGCCGCAGTGGATGAGGATGTAGATGAAAGTGAGCAAAAGGCAGGTTCGAGCCAATCATCGCCGGCGGAGCAGGTGACCTTCGGGCTGCAGCGCCGGCTAGAGCAGGCCCAGCAAAGGGCTCTCGAGCAACTCAACCTGGAGGAATTGCTGTTTGACCTGCAGAGCGCCGTTGCGGGAGCTGAGGGAGGGCAGGGGCTGTTGCTGGGCTAGGAGTTTGCTGCCAATATGGCTTCAGGCTGTCTAATGCGAGGAGTACCGAGGGCCATATAGACCTATAATTGTTAACATTCAGCTAGTTGTGGCAATGCATGATTGCAGATTCAGCTCTAGCTGTCTGCACCAAATCAATGGGCCTTCATCCCGTGGCTGGCCACTAAGCCTGATGCTATGAGCGTCGGTACTTAAACTCCTACTGCATCGGAGAAGCATGCGGCTAGGGAAGCTCTGGAAAACCCGAGCCATCCGCGCGAAAATACACGTGTAATCGCAGGTGCGGACTGGGTTCATGGGCAGCAAGCAGCTCGGATTCGGTGATTACGAGCAATCCTCTGCCAAAAAACGCACCAGGAGGGAGCGATTTCTGGGCGAGATGGAAAATGTGGTGCCGTGGAAAGCACTGATTGATCTGATCGAGCCCCACTATCCCAAGACCAGCTCCAAGGGTGGTCGCCCGCCCTATCCGCTCGCGACCATGCTGCGTATTCATCTACTGCAGCAGTGGTACGACCTCAGCGATCCAGCGATGGAGGATGCGCTGATCGAGGTTCCCACGATGCGCCGTTTCGCTGGGATCGACATGATCAGCGATCGTATCCCTGATGAGACCACGATCCTGGCCTTCCGCCATCTGCTGGAGAAGCATGATCTGGGCCAGCAGATCTTTGAGGTGGTCAAAGCCCATCTCAAGGCCAACGGCATGGCCATGAAGCAGGGCACGATCATCGATGCCACTTTGATCGCCGCTCCCAGTTCCACCAAGAACAAGACCAATGAACGGGATCCTGAGATGCACCAGACCAAGAAAGGCAACCAGTGGTATTTCGGGATGAAGGTCCACATCGGCGTGGATAGCGAGAGCGGCCTCATCCACTCAGTGGAAACCACGGCTGCTCATGTGCATGACCTCACCCCAGCCGCTGATCTCCTGCACGGCGAGGAAACCCTGGTCTATGCGGATGCTGGCTACCAGGGAATTGAGAAGCGAGAAGAGATGCAAGGCCGGGGGATCGGTTTCCGCGTTGCCATGCGACCAGGGAAGCGTCGAGTACTGCCTGACACGCCGGAGGGCCGATTGGATGATCTGGTCGAAACTGCCAAAGCACATGTCCGCGCCAAAGGAGAGCATCCGTTTCGGGTGATCAAACAGCAGTTCGGCTTTCAGAAGACCCGTCTGCGGGGAATGCTCAAGAACAGCTGCAAAGTGAATGTGCTGGCCGCCCTTTCGAACCTATTCATGGCACGTCGCAGGTTGCTATGCAGTTCGTGATCGGAGGATTGGTGTGCCCATTGCGGGCAAAAATTCCCCCAAATAAACCAAATTTAGTTGCCGTGAAGGTGAAATCAGGCCTATCAAGCCTCAGATCCCCCAGAAATTGTTCATTCCGAGCAAATCGCAAGCTTGGACCCTCTTTGAGGGCTCGTTGCCCAGAGGTTCCCTAGGCGAACTGGTTTGAGATCATAGCCTATACCCACTTCTGTAGAAAATGCGGGAGTGGAAAACTCCGTGAATGATCCTGGGTCACCTTTCCCCACTCGGTCAATTGGCCAATTTGCGCCAACGCCTGCTGTCACATAAAGACCGGATAAGTTTCCCTTTGAAGAGGGTGCACTGTCTTCGGCTGGGAGATCTTCTGCATTAGCAGGGCTAGCAAATGCGCTCATGCAACAAACCATGAAAGATAAAAAGACCCGTGAACTCACACTCGCTCGAAAACGCTTGTCGGCAATACTATAACCTGATCTCCAGAAGGCTGATGACAGCTCAAGCTTCAAGAACGCAGCAGATCAGAAATCCACAGCAGGCTAGGCCTATTCGTGCATGCAAAGCCGGATGGATCAATCCGGTTCTTTCGGAGACAACAGCGATACCGGCGCTGCCTATCTCTTTGATGTCGCAACCGGCAATCTGCTGCAGTCCTTCACCAATCCCACTCCCGCTTTTTCGACTCTTTCGGCTCCTCCGTAGCGCTCAGCGGCAATAGCGCTCGTTCCCAGCTGGAAAGCCCTGACGACTCCTCGTCTGGCTCAGGGCCATCTGCCGGCTGGCCTCAACTGCCGCAGAAATCGTGCAGGATCACGCGGCAGCAGCGGCTTCCCGCATGGCCAAGATCCGGTTGATCTCCGTCGGTTCCAGGGGAGACCTGCAGCCTTACCTGGCGATCCTGCTGGAACTGCAGCGCCTCGGACATCAGGTGAGCCTGATCGGCAGCGTCAACTTCCAGGCCGTGGCGGACGCCCATGCGCTGCCGTTCGTACCCCTGCCGGGCGACTTCACCTCGCTGCTGAGCTCGGAGGCGGGCCTGGCGTTGATGCAGGGCAAGCCCGTGCGCCTGATCTCCGATGCACTGCTGGGTGAGCTGCTGGAGACGGCCCACGCCGCCATGGAGGGCACGGATCTGCTTTTGGTGTCACCGCTGTGCCTGTGGGGTTACCACCTGGCAGAGGCCGCCGGGTGTCCCCTAGTGGTACTGAGCCCCATGCCGATCATGGCCACCGGGGATTTCCCCTTTCTGGGCTTCCCCGCCTCACCAACCAGCCGCAATGGCGGCAGCACAAGGCATCGAATCCGCCACCGGCTCAACCGCAGCAGCTACCGGCTAGTGAGCCTGCTCAAGTGGCGTCAGGACGCCCGGGTGATCCAGGCCTTTCGCCGCGATCGCCTGGGCCTGCAGCCCCTCCCCTGGGGCGGCGCCGAGAGCCGCCGCACCCCACCGGCCCATCTGGTGGATCCGCCGGTGCTGCATCTGATCAGTCCTCAGGTGTTGCCGCACCCGGCTGACTGGAAGGCGAGCGCCTCGCTCACCGGCTTCTGCTTCCTCGAGCCCCGCACGGCCGATGGGGACATCCTGCCTACGCCCTACAGCCCGGATCGGGAGCTGAGCGCCTTCCTTGAGGGCGGCCCTGCTCCCTTCTATGCCGGTTTCGGCAGCATGATTAGCCGCGATCCAGAAGCGCTGGCGGCTGCGGTGGTGGAAGCAGCGCAGCTGGCTGGCGTTCGACTGATCCTCTCGCCCGGTTGGGGCCGGGTTGTGCCCCGAGCGGCCCTGCCCGCTGATGTGTTTCTACTGGAGGAGTGTCCGCACAGCTGGCTGTTTCCCAGGGTGCAGGCCGCGATTCATCACGGCGGTGCAGGCACCACCGCCACCACGCTGCGCCACGGCATCCCCTCGACGGTGGTGGCGTTCTTTGCGGACCAGCCCGCCTGGGGACGCACGCTGGAGCAGCTCGGGGTCAGCCCGGCCACACATCGGTTGAGCAGTCTCAGCGCCGAGGCCCTGGCTGCCAGCATCCGAGCCCTGGCAGGCGAACCACGCTTCCGCCAGCGAGCTCGGGAGTTGCAGCAGCTGCTGGCCCGCGAGGACGGGGTGGCCTGCACCGCCAGTGCGATCGAGGCCCGCCTTGCCGGCATGGGGTAATCGACAGCGCCTGCATTCGGACAGGTGCTCGTCGCCCATCACGTGGGTGTGCCCGATGAGGCGATCGAGCGGTCGCTGCCGCCGGCTGCTCCGCAAACCAGAAGCCGCGCAGGGGCAGACAGGCCGGAGGGCTCTATATTTGCTATTCGCGAATGCCGAATGGCCTGGTGCGACCGTGGCCCGCTCACCCTCCAATCCCCAGCTCGTACTGCGCCCGCAGGATCTGGTGGTGCTGCTGCGCCTGGCTCTGGGGCCAGGCCCGGCGCCCACCTATGCGGCCCTCGGCGCCGAACTGGGCCTGACGGCCTCGGAAGCCCATGCGGCGGTGGAGCGTGCCGTGGCCGCCAGACTGGCGATCAAGGATGGGGCTGGCAAGCCCTCAGTTGTTCGCGCCGCCCTGAAAGCTTTCGTGCAGCACGGCGCTCGCTACTGCTTCCCCGCCACCCAGGGCGCGCTCAGCCGAGGGGTTCCCACCGGCTACGCCGCCTCCCCCCTCAACGAGCAGATCCTGCCGGGCAGCGACCCACCACCGGTGTGGCCGTGGAAGAAGGGAACGGCCCGTGGCATCGCCTTCCACCCTCTCTATCCCAGCGTCCCCGAAGCGGCAGAGCGCAACCCGGCTCTTGGGGAGCTGCTGGCCCTGTTCGACGCGGTGCGTGGCGGCAGCGCCCGTGAACAGGCCCTGGCGCTGGCCCTGCTGGAGGAGCGGTTGCAGCCATGAATCCCAACGACCCCAACGTCTTCTTGCTGGAGCGAGTCGCTGAGCAGTTGGGCGAGGCGCTGCTCGAGCAACTGGTGTTTGTCGGCGGCGCCGTGGCCGGCGTGCTGATCACGGATCCGGCGATGCCGGAGATCCGGCCCACCCAGGATGTGGATGTGATCTGCAGCGTGATTGCCAGGTCTGACTACCACCAGCTGGGGAGGCAACTGCGGCAACGCGGTTTTCAGGAGGACAGCCGGCCAGGCGCTCCGCTATGCCGCTGGTGCATCGACGACCTCGTTCTCGACCTGATGCCAGCCCAGGGGGAGATCCTGGGCTTCTCCAATAGTTGGTATCCCCTCG
>NZ_JAGQCQ010000132.1:0-9478 GCF_024346275.1 Cyanobium sp. BA20m-p-22 | reverse complement strand
TAACGGGTGATCTCCGGGTGGGTCACCGTGACCGGGCCGCCGCTCGCAATCTGCTCGCGAAACAGCGGCACCACCGAACCCGATGAGCCGTGCACATTGCCAAAGCGCACCATCGAGCAGATCGGGCCGCTGCCTTGCTCCGCCACCCGGGCCGCCGCATCCTGCACCAGCAATTCACACACCCGCTTGCTCGCCCCCATCACATTGGTGGGCCGCACCGCCTTATCCGTAGAAATCAAGGTGAAGCGCTTCAGTCCGCAGGCCTTGGCCGCATCAAGCGCAGAGCAGGTTTCAAAGATGTTATTGGCCAGGCCCGCGCACACATTGGTCTCCACCAACGGCACATGCTTGTAGGCCGCCGCATGGAAGAGCACCGTGATGCCATGGCGGCGCAGCAGCATCTCCAGCAGGGGCCAATCGGCCACATCGGCGAGCACTGACACCAGCTCGATGCCCTCTGCCCAGGCCTTGCCATGCAGCTCCTGGTGGATGTGGGTTTGCCTCTGCGTCTACATCGCCAGTTCCTTTCAGCTCAGCGACAGCCGCACCAGCCGCTGGCTGAGCTCCTCGCGGAACTGGGCCACTGTGCTCCGCAATCCCTCCGCCAGCGGAATCCGCGCCCGCCACCCCAACTCGGCCAGCCGGCTCACATCCAACTGTTTCTTAGGGGTGCCATCCGGTTTGCTGGCATCCCAGTGGATCTCGCCCTGGAATCCCGTTGCCGCTCCCACCGCTTCGGCAAGCTCACGGATCGTCAGATCCACGCCGGTGCTCACATTGAGGAACTGATGCTCTTCAGGCCGCGGCTGCCAGTGGTCCAGCGCAAACACGCAGGCCATGCCCAGATCATCCACATGCAGAAACTCCCGCAGGGGTGTGCCTGTGCCCCAACAGATCACGCTTTGTGCGTTGGCTTCGGCCGCCTCATGGAAGCGACGGATTAGAGCCGGCGGCACGTGGCTATTGGTGGGGTGGTAGTTGTCGCCCGGCCCATACAGATTTGTGGGCAACTGCATCGCAGAAGACTTCGCCTATAGGCAGATGGCATCAAAGCCGTGTTGCAGGCGCAGCGCTTCCTCGCGGATCGGCTGCTTGGCGAGCTTTGGGTAGATGCAACTGCTGCCCAGAAACAGCAGCCGCATCACCGCCACCGTGGCCGGCCAAGAAGATGCGGTCACCGGCTGTGATAAGTCCATCCATCAGCCCACCCCTCCTGGTTGGTCCACAGGCGGACGAAGTTGGTTGTCGATGGATTCGCGCCCCTGCCTGAAATCGGGAGCCGCCATACGGCGGAGCGTGTTGTGAATGTGCATGAGGCCAAAACCCACTTTTCACGGCTGATCGATGCCGCCCATGCCGGTGAAACGATCCTTGTGGCCAAAGGATGCAAGCCCTGGGCGCGCTTGGTGCCTCTCGAGCCCTCGCCCGCGCCGCCAGGAGCTGTTGCTCGACACCCATGCCGTCTATGTGAGCGCCGCTTCCGGTTGGGAGATCGCCACCAAGGTGCGCCTGGGCAAATGGCCTGGCATCGGCGAACTGCTCAACAACCTGCCCCAGCAGCTCATCGCTCAGGGCTTTGAGCTGCTGCCCATCACGTGCACCCTTTGATCGTCTGGTAGCGCCATCAGCCCTTGTCCCTATCGACCCCACCACGGTGGTGGCGTTGGCGACGCTAAGGCGCTCAAAAACAGCCTTAGAGGTGTTGCTTCAGCTGTTGGCGGCCAGCCAGGCGGATAGGTCGGTTGGCCCCTGGAAGTCGAGCAGGGCCACTCCTGCGGAAACTGCAGCCAACGCATCAAGTGCGCGTCATCCCGAGGGCAAGGGTGATGAAGTCAAGCTGTTCATCGCGTGGGGCAGCTTGGAGCCCTGCCAGGCCGCGTTCAGCATCATCAGCAGCGCTCAAGGCTTCTCCCTGCTTGAAGCGAGCCGCTGGGTCGTAATCCGCTTGGTGCCGAAGCTCCTGCAGGCGTGGGAAGGCCGCAAGAAATTGGGCCAAGTCTTGGGAACAACCCTGGAGCTCCGGGCGGCTGCAGGCTTTCTTGGCCGTCAGGTGGTTGAGGTTTCGATACACCCGCGACCAAGCAGCGGATTTCTGTGTGGCACCCGTGCTGCCTACCAACCTTCCCGCCGTCACTTCAGCCAGCCCATGGAACAGGGCGTAGTACGCCGTGCTGATGGATCGCCGTAGATCAGCTTGCCGGGGCCGGCGCTGATGCACGTTGGCCAGATGGCGGGCCGTTGCGATCAGATCACTGGAGAGTGCCACTCACCAGTTCTCCGTGCCCAGGATCCGCTGATCATCGTGGAAATCGTAGCGGAGGTGCGGAAAGCGGCGCTCCCCCATTTTCCAAAGAGCGCGGCTCACGGAGATAGTGCTCTGGCTGAGAATTTCAGGGTCTATGCCGGGCTTCACAAGCCGGAACTTGAGGTGCACGAACAGCACCGGATCGCCATCGTGGTCGAGCCCTGGATTCACCAGCACCCCTTCCAAGCCCTGGCTGCTCAGGAGTTCTTTCAAAACGTCGCGGATGGTCTTCTCAACTTCCGCCGACACCGGGTGGTCGAGATCGCACTCGTAGGTGAAGGCCGTCATGGCGGTTGAGCTGCCAGAAGCTACTAAAGGGATTGTAGAGATGATGGCGACGCCAGCCAGGCGGATAGGTCAGCTGGCCCCTGGAAGTCGAGCAGGGCGTCGGCCAATGATTCCAGCTGCTCCAGCGGCAGGGCCTGGATCTGGGCGGTGGTGGCCTCGCTGATGGGGCCGCAGCGGCGGTTGAGGAGGCGGAGGGTGACTGCCGCTTCGCCTTCCTGGCGGCCTTTGGCTTCGCCTTCCTGGCGGCCCTGCTGGCGGCCCTCGGCAAGCCAGTCCTGTACCGCCCGGGTGTGGCGGATCTCTTCGCGGGGGATGCCGGCGATCACCATGATCTGTTCCTCGCTGAGCTGGGGAAACCGTTGCACCAGCATAGGCAGCACAACCGTGTCTAGATCAGGCCGCCTGGCCAGGATCTGCTGACTGCTGGCGGCCAGCTCGTTTTCGGGCCGCACTGGCAAGGTAAGCAGGTTGAGCAGGGGGTCGAGATTCGGCTGCCGGCTCAGCTCCTCCAGGTTGAGCCACATCACCTGTTGCTCCAGGAACACCTGCAGCGCCTGGGTTGGGCCGAGCTTGAGGCGGCCGTGGGGCGTGATCACCAGCACCGCCCAGTGCTCCACCTGTGGCTGCTGCTGCAGAAACCGATAGGTCTGCGCCGCTAGGCGGTGGTGGAAGCCTGAATCGGGGTGCATCTGCACCTCCAGGAGCACCACGGGGAACTCCGGACTGCCGGTTTCGGCGCAGCCGGTGGTCTCCTTGGGCCAGAGCACGCCGTCGAGGCGGTGGCTGAGCTCTTTGATCTCAAGGGCTTCAAAGCGATAGAGGCGATCACCGGGGGCGCCTGGGTCGAGGCCCAGCGCGGTGACCGTGGCATCCGAACCAGGCAGGAGGGCGCGGATCAGGTCGGGGGCGCTCTGGAAGACGCGGTAGTACCAGCGGTCGGTATTCACTGGCTGCGGGCGCTCGTTGGCGAAAGGTAGCCGCAGGTTGGGGGTGGGGCTGCAGCCCCTGCGGGGCCTGGTGGGATTGGGGCCTCGATAGCGGCAGGAGGCTGAGCGGTTTGTTCGGGCTGGGGTGCCTGGTGGCTCAGGGGGCAGCTCCTCCAGCGCGCTTTGGAATTTCGGGGCTTAAGACACCAGATGTGGTGTGGGCGGCGTCAGAGCTCTGCCATCAGCTCGCGAATGGCGTTGAGGGGTAGGAAGGGCCTGGTTGGGTTGGATGGCAAAGGCTGAAAGCCATAGCTCTCGTAGAGCGCCTGGCGCCGTGCCGTGCGGTGGGGGTCGTCGCAATCCAGCACATCCAGTAGCGCGCCAGCGATGCCGAGGGAATCCGCCGCCTGGGCGATACGCCGCAGCGCATCCACCAACAGATAGGCCCCAAAGCCTGGTCCGCTGTAGCGCTGATCGCGGCCGATCATGGCGATGAAGGCGGCCGGAATGGTGCCGTTACCTGGCCTTGTCTCTATCGACCTCACCACGGTAGTGGCGTTGGCGTCGCTAAGTCCGGTCGCTCAAAAACAGCCTTAGAGGTTCAGTACAGGCTGTACTGAAGCCTGAACAGCCGGCGGCGCGCCGCCCTTGATCGCTAGCATGAAGGCATGAAAGCGAGCCTCGCATGAAAGCGCCGAAGCAAGTTATCAAGCAAGTGGGCGCCAGCGGCCAGATCTCGCTGGGCAAGGAGTTCGCTGGGCGCACGGTGGTGGTCGACAGCAGCGAGCCTGGGGTCTGGGTGATCAAAACGGCGCAGACCATCCCTGACAGCGAGCTCTGGCTGCATCAACCGGAAGCCGCCGATCGGCTCGATCGTGCCATGGCCGCCATGGGACAACCGGCACAGGTTGCCGATCTCGAGGCCCTGGAGCAGCATCTGGGCGAACGGTGATTCAGCTCGACCTCAACAATCCGGAATTTCAGGCCAACCTGCTGGCCCTCCATAAGCCAGACGCCTGGGCTGTTCTGAAGACGCTTCGCCTGCTACAGGCCATGAGCTGGGAGCAACTGCAAAGCAGCAAAGGGTTGCACTGGGAGCTGATCCAAAGCCGCCAAGGGCCCAGCGGAGAACGGCTCTATTCCCTGCGGATCAGCCGAAGCTGCCGCGCCGTGGCTTGGCGCGATGGCACCTGGCTCCGGCTGCTCTCGCTCCATCCGGATCACGACTCGGCCTATCGCTGAAGCGATGCACGGCAGATGGCGCTGCCCGCCATACCGCGGAGGCCGGCCACGAAGATGCGGTCGGCATGGGTGATCAGGGGGGCATGGCGAAGAGAACCAGTTGAGCAGCTGCGGCCCATCAACCGCCGCAAAATCGCTGATGTTGCGTGTCACCCGCACAGGCACGCCGCTCCCGCATCGGTTCACACAACACCTTGGTGTCGAGCGCCACAGGCAAACTCATGGTTCGGCGAAAAATGCCGGATCCATCTGCTCCAAGCTCAGGGGCGGCCCCTGGTATCCAGCGCAGCCGATCAAAGCGCGGGCCGAGCTGCTTTTTTCGCAGTCCTCGGGAACCAGTCGCAGCCCACCAGCCTCCAGGCTCAATGCCAGCCGGTCGCCTGGTTGTAAACCCAAAAGATGACGCAACCGTGCCGGGATCACCAGCTGGCCCTTGGATGACAGGGTAAGCAGCGCATCCATACGGCCCCGCTCGAATGTCTTACCAGTGTAAGGCGAGTAGGCAGCAGCGCACGCCACCGCTTCCGCCAACTACCGGATCGGCCATACAGATTGGTGGGCAACTGCTTCTCTTCGAGAAGGCTTCGCCTACAGGCTGACCGAATCAAAGCCGTGCTGCCGGCGAACGGTCACGCCAGCTCTTGACAGCCTCCTCTCCAGGTACGCCAGCTGAGCCTTGGCCTCAGACAGGGATACCAATTGTGTCACGGCCACGACGCACACTTCTGACCAAATTTCTAGTCAGCCCGCGGATTGGTGGGCAGGCCAGTGCCAGCCACAGATTTAGATCTGGCAGATCGGCCGTGACGCTCATGCGTCCAGCAGCTCGAAAAGTGCTGAAGTGGTGGCGCGAACTATTCCGTACAGGCTGTACAGAACCCTGAACAGCCGATCAAGGCCCCTCTTCAGCTGCTGCAGCGGCAGGGCCTGCGCGTCATCCCGGAGCACCGAGCGCAGCAAGAAAATCCGCTACGGGCTGGATCAACAGCCCATCGGCCAGCTCAGGGGCATTCATCAGAAACCCGAAGTCGCGGCGATCGCCGGTGAGCAACACATTGGCTTTGCAGGCGTGTGCAGCCCTATAAATCGGCCAATCCTTCACGGCAAGATCTGCTGGGCAGGGAATGCAGGGGTTGTCTGGAACCAGCCGAATCTTGCTCAGCTGTCGACCGAACTCAGACAAACGATCGGGAGCTTTGCGTTCGAGGTTGCGCCGCGCTTCTTCCTTGGCGTAGGCGCTGGTAGCGAGCTGAAACAGTCCCTCTGAACCCAGCGTGATCACCAGCGCGGCCTTGCCTTTGGAGTTGTGGGCAGCGGTGAAGAGCACATTGGCATCCAAAAACACACGCATCACTGGGCAGTGAGACGCAGAAGGATCTGCTGGCGTTCCTGGTCCGAGAGTGCATCAGCCTGATCCCATTCGGCGATGACCTCATCGCTGTATGACTCCACCTCCAGCACCGCTGCTGGCTTGAGTCGCAGCTCACCGCCGCAGTCTTCCACGATTACCGCGCCACCCGGTTCGATGCCCAGGTGCCGGCGCATTTCGGCGGGCAAGGTGATCTGGCCACGGCTCGACACCGTGAGCACCTCTCGCAGAGAGTCATGCTTCAGAAACTGCATTGCTCTGAAATGCGGAATTTCAGCTTAGCGGCGTTGCCAGATCTCGTGCGTCTGCGCCTCCGGCAGCAGCACACGGCTGCGGGCGCTGGCTGGCGAAAAGGAAGCTGCAACCTGAGGTTCGGGCTGCAGCCCGTGCGTGGCCTGGTGGGCTTGGGGCCTCGTTAGCGGCAGCCGGCTGAGTGGTTTGTTCGGGCTGGGGTGCCTGGTGGCTCAGGGGGGGAGTCAACCGCCATCTCCATTTGGGCGCCTCTCTGAGTCTGTACAGCTGTACAAACTCCTGCACAGCTGCAAATCAGAGGGGGCGCCTCAAGTGTTTTCCGCCAGCCAGGAGCTGGGCGGTGGTTGAGTTGGCGGAGTGTGACCCCGCCCTGGCAGCAGCAATCGCGGCGATCTGTCCATCAGCAAAGCCAGGCCGCAATCCACATGCCTCAAGGCGAGCGCGCTGTTCGCCATGCCAGAGCGCCGCAGCATTGTCGTAAGGCAGCACAGGCAGGCCGCTTGAGAGCAGGTTCTGCAGATAGCTGAACGCCATTGCGCGATGGCCTCTTACAGACTCAGCGGAGGTTCACCGCTCAGCGTCCGCGAGACAACCAAGGGAAGCAGCTGCCTTGGCTAATTGTTGGTCTGCTGTAATTAAAAGTGCGTCATGCTTTAGCGCAAGAGCCAGGAAACTAGCGTCATACACACTTAAAGAGAGGGCCATAGCTTGCTCAAGCGCTGCTATAGCCAGTTCACTGGCGCTAGTGGGCCGAAGCGGCAGCTGCAGCAGATCCGTAAGGAGAGCACGGCATTCATCCAAGCTGAGCAGCTGGCGCTGCACCTGTTTCAAGAGCACAGAAGCGCACTCAAGCAGTCAGAGATCGGGAATCAACAGCAAGGCATCGCCACTGCACCCCCGTTGAATGGCGAGCTCCAATGAGGGGGGCAATGGACCATCAGCCAGATAAAGCCTCAGCAGGGCAGAGGTATCCAGTACAAAAATATTGGCATGGGTCTGTGCTGATGAGGCCATCGCTTCAGCGGCTGCGGTCGGCCTGAATGTCAGCAGCTATATCTGGAAAATGGCGCCCAGCAAGCAGCGAACGCCATCGCCTGGCCCGCTCCACCCCACCCACTTGGGCGTAGCGCACCTCCCGTTCAATTAGGAGCCGCACCTGCTCCTGCATGCTGCGGTGGTTATTGCTGGCGAGCTGCCGCAGGCCCTCATAGGTCTGATCCGACAATCCTCGCAAGCTGAGTGATGCCATTTTACTTCGCATCAACTGATCTCATTATGCCATCGGACAACACGTTGGTGTTGAGCAGAACGGTCACGCCAGGTCTTGACACAGCTTTGAGCGCTGCAGAGGTTTGCCATGGCGGGCCTTGGCCTCAGACAGGGATACCGGCTGTGTCACGGCCAAGACGCACACTTCTGACCAGAATTTTGGTCCGCCCGCGGCTTGGGGGTCGCGCCAGTGCCAGTCAAAGATTTAGATCTGGCAGCTACAGCCAACAGACCTTGCCGCCGCACCAGGTAAAGCAGTTCAGGCCCTGGGCGCCCTTCGGGCACACAGCACCAGCCCGGCAGAGCCCATCGCCGTGTTGGAGTGCTGCTGTTGGTGCCAGGGCTCGTGTCCAGCACGTGCTGCAGGGGTATGGCAACGGCCTCGGGGCCACTCCTTCGAGGTCACGTGAATCGGTAAATTCCTGGTGCCGGATCCACTCGACCCAAGCCACCGTGGGGGTGGTGGCAAAATGGTTTAGCGGTCGATCGCCAGAGCGGTTCCAGCGCCTGGCCGGTCGTGGACTCAGCTACTCAACCACTCAGACTTCGTTGCTTGGTAGGAGCGTGAGCTTGGTGAAGGTAGGAGGCTGATTGGGCCCTTAGGTCTCAAGGCCACCCATCAAGTTCCACCTGGAGGGGCCTGGAGATGGAGAGCGTGAAGGGCTGCGGTAACTGGTGGCTCAGAGGATCTGCCGGCAGGTCGGCTCCGCACCGAAAACGCGGGGCAAGACCCCACCCCCAAGTGTTGGCGACCAGCCCGGCGGCAAGCCCACAGACTAACCAAACGTGGGGGAGCTACGCCGCACATCCACGCCACTATCAAACACCTGGCCCCGTGCGCAACGCACAAGCTTTGCTTACGGCTGCAGCAGCTCGGGAAGGCCCGCTTCCTGAAGCACGCTCTGGCGGGCTGCTTCCCCACAGAAGTCGCGAGCACCGCCGATGCAATAGGTGCTGCCAAGCTTCCATTGGCACAGGATCCGATCGAGAGCCCGGCAGTGGTCTGTCGCGTACAGCCAAGGGGCCCGAAACGCCCCCGGCAAGTGAACGAGCGAGCCCCAAAGCTCTCGGCAGCCAGCTGGGCAACATGGTCTCATGCGACAACAGTCCGCTCAACCACTGGCCGGCATCAGGGCTGCGCGGTAAGTTTCCCAGTTCAACAGGACGTGGTGCATGATCAACTCTGCCAGCAGGCGGCCCAGGGATCCTGGTTTGAAGTGTCGACACAGAGAGGAGGGGTATAGTGGTGGGTCAGTTTGGCGCCTGCACCGGTATCCACAGAGAGCCATGTTCCTCAGCTAATAAAATAGGCTCATGGGATTCAGCGCAAAAGAGCCAAGCCCCTTCCCCTACCCATTCTGAGCCAAAATAAATCTGGCAGACTTGATCTCCAGCAGAACGTACAGGGGGTCAAGACAAGTCTAAACAGCCGCACAATCCTCTGCAGCAGCTTCACAAGGGAACTCAACAGTGCCCTAAACAATTAGCAGAACCACCCAAAAGCGGTTATTCAGGCCGGGCCAACTGTCTGACAACAGATATTAGCCAAGATCCCGCGGGGGCCATAGACAAAATGGGTATAAAACAGTGGCTCGGGCGAGAGCAGTGCTCATCAGCCTCAAAACCATACTTCATTCTGGCACATGAAGAGCGAGAGGGGGGGGGGATTATGCGGGAACTGCATAGCACAGGAACTCTTGGCTAGGGAGACTCTGGAAAACCCGAGCCATCCGCGCGAAAATACACGTGTAATCGCAGGTGCGGACTGGGTTCATGGGCAGCAAGCAGCTCGGATTCGGTGATTACGAGCAATCCTCTGCCAAAAAA
>NZ_JAGQCQ010000131.1:0-9496 GCF_024346275.1 Cyanobium sp. BA20m-p-22 | reverse complement strand
GGCTTCGCCCGGCGCCCTGGCGAGCCCGTGCTGGGCTGGCTGGTGGTGGAACTGATGGGGCGCCACAGCAACCTGCTGCTGCTGGATGGCGAGCGCCAGGTGGTGGCTCTGGCCCGCCAAGTGAAACCAAAGCAATCGCGCCTGCGGCCAATCGGCACGGGTGATCCATACCAGCCCCCGCCGCCCCTGGCCGGCGAGCCCCCGCGGCTTGAGGAGAGCTTCCAGAGCTGGCAGCGACGGCTGAGCCTGGTGCCCCTACCGCTGCAGCATGCCCTGCGGGACGCCTACCAGGGAATGAGCCCGGCCTTGCTGCGTCAGCTGCTGCCGCCGGGCTGGGGGGAGCTCGAGGTGGGCGGGCTCAGCCCAGCCCAATGGCAGCAGCTTTGGCAGCTCTGGCGCCAGTGGCTCGACGCCGTGGCAGGGGAGCAGTTCTGCTGGCAAATCGAGCCGCAGGGCGGCTACCGCTGCTGGGGCAAACCTTGCCCGCAGGAGCCCCTGGGGATCAACCGGGGCCTGGCCGCCTATTTCAGCGAGCAGCTGGAGGCCAGCGCCCTTCTGCACCAGCGCCAGCAACTGCGCCACCGGCTCGAGGCTGTGGCCGCCAAGGAAACCCGTCAGGCCTGGGAACAGGGGGCCCTGCTGGCGGCAGTTGCCGAGGCCGACGTCCTGCAGCATCAGGCCGACGCCCTTCTCAGCCAGATCCAACCCAGCCGCCAGTGCATCGACGCAGCCCAGAAGCTCTACAAAACCGCCCGCAAACGCCGCCGCTCCGTGGCGGCGATCACCCCGAGGCTGGAGCTGCACCACCAGCGGCTGGCCTGGTTGGAGGCGAGCCTCACCTATCTCGATCAGGCAGAAAGCCTCAACCAGGTGCTGGGCCTGGCCGCTGACCTAGAAACCCTGGGCGGTTTGCCTGGGCAGGGCAGTGGGTCTGGGTTAGGCAGTGGGTCTGGGCGCAGCGTGCCCCGCCGGGCCAGGCCCGGCTCCGCGGTCGAGGGCGTGCCCCAGCCCCTGGAACTGCACACCGCTTCCGGCCTACCCCTGCAGGTGGGGCGCAACCACCGCCAAAACGACTGGATCAGCCTGCGGCAGGCCCGCCGCGGAGATCTCTGGTTCCATGCCCAGGAAGTGCCGGGGAGCCATGTGGTGCTGAAGAGTTCCCAGCGGCTGGCCAACGAGGGCGATCTGCAGGCCGCCGCCGATCTGGCGGCCCACTTCAGCCGCGGCCGGGGCAACCTGCGGGTCCCGGTGGTGATGGTTCCCACCGAAGACCTACAGCGCATTCCCGGGGCCGCGCCCGGTACGGTGCGCCATCGGGGCGGCACCGTGCTCTGGGGCGAGCCCCAGCGCGCTCTTAGCCTGCTGGGGGAACTGTCAACATGAGCGCCGAATCCGATCCAGCCAAACCAGGGGTAGCGGATCTGCCCCAGCCAGCTCCGCCCCCCATCCGGCTGGCCAGCCAACCGAACCTCGAGGAGTTTCCTGGGGAGGTGGAGATGAGCCTGGTGGACCATCTCGAGGAGCTGCGCCGGCGGGTGCTGCGCAGCCTGCTGGCGGTGCTGCTGGGAGCAGCTGGCTGCCTGCTGGCAGTCAAGCCACTGGTGCGCCTGCTGGAAATGCCGGCCGATGGCATCCGCTTTCTGCAGCTGGCGCCAGGGGAATTTCTGTTCGTATCGCTGAAGGTGGCTGGCTACGCGGGGCTCAGCCTGGCCCTTCCCTACGTGCTCTACGAGGGACTGTCCTTTGTGTTGCCCGGTCTCAGCCGCAGGGAGCGGCGACTGGTGGCACCGGCGGTGGCGGGCTCAGCGGTGCTGTTTGCGGCCGGGCTGGCCTTCGCCTGGTGGGCCCTGGTGCCTGCGGCCCTGAACTTTCTGGTGAGCTACGGCGCTGACGTGGTGGAGCCGAGCTGGTCAATTGAGCGCTACCTGGATTTCGTGCTGCTGCTGATGGTGGCAACGGGCCTGGCCTTCCAGCTGCCCGTGCTGCAGCTGCTACTGGGTGCCCTGGGGCTGGTGCAGGCCAAGGCCATGATCTCGGGCTGGCGCTGGGTGGTGCTGGCAAGCGCCCTGGCCGGGGCCGTGCTCACCCCCTCCACCGATCCGGTGACCATGCTGCTGCTCTCCGGCGCCATCACGGCCCTCTACCTGGTGGGCATCGCCCTGGTGGCCCTGAGTGAAAGGCTGCGCCCCGCCTGAGCAGCCCGATTCAGAGCATCCCGACTTAGAGCAGAAACTCGCTGGCCCGCCCGGCAGGAATCTCTAGGGCCAATCCCATCGCCCGCCCCTGCCTGGGCTTGTCGGTGGTAGTGAGCAGCCAGTGCCGCACCTGGCCCGCCACCCCCAGACCATTGAGCAGCCCGCTGAGCTCCTCCAGCTTGAGGAGATAACCCTCCTGGCTCAGCGGAAAGGACTGCTGCTCCAGGTAGGCCCACATCACCTGCAGATAGATGCGGCCCCGCCGTTGCACCAGCTGAAGGTCGTAGGAAACCTGCCAGCGGGCCAGCAACAGGTCCCAAACCTCCTGGCCCGAGAGAGTTCCATCGCCTTCGCCGGGAACCGGCATGGGGCTGGGAGGCAGGGGCAGACCAGGGCTCACGCGACGCTGGCGGCAAGGGATTGCACAACAGCATGTTGCAGCCACCGCTGAGAGGCCCCAGGCGGGCTCCTGGCCGCACAGGCAAGGTTCATAATGGGCAACACGTTGTCCCGGCAAGCCGACATGACCCAGCTGCCTGCGAGCGCTTCCACTGGCGCCTCAAATGGTGATGTCCCCGGAATGGGTCGTCGGCAGTTCATGAATCTGCTGACCTTCGGGTCGGTCACTGGCGTGGCCCTGGGCGCCCTCTATCCGGTGGCCCGCTACTTCATCCCCCCCAAGGCCGCCGGCAGCGGCGGCGGCACCACCGCCAAGGATGAGCTGGGCAACACCGTTACGGCCAGCGGCTGGCTCAGCACCCACAAGGAAGGCGACCGCAGCCTGGTGCAGGGACTCAAGGGTGACCCCACCTACCTGCTGGTGGAGGGCAGCGATGCCATCGGCAGCTACGGCATCAACGCCATCTGCACCCACCTGGGCTGCGTGGTGCCCTGGAACAGCGGCGCCAATAAGTTCATGTGCCCCTGCCACGGCTCCCAGTACGACGCCACCGGCAAGGTGGTGCGCGGCCCGGCCCCGCTCTCCCTGGCCCTGGCCCACGTTGCGGTGGAAAACGACACCGTCTTCATGAGCCAGTGGAGCGAAACCGACTTCCGCACCGGCGACAAGCCCTGGTGGGCCTGATCCTCCGATCCCCGTTTCCCCTTCCCGTCTGTCGCCTGATCCCGTGATGCGTCGTTCCCTCTCCCTGCTGTTCGGCTCCCTGATCGCCTTTGCCGTGCTTTTGACCGGCGCCAGCCCCAGCTGGGCCTACCCCTTCTGGGCCCAGCAGAACTACGCCAGCCCCCGGGAAGCCACCGGCAAGATCGTTTGCGCCAACTGCCATCTGGCCAAGAAAGCCACCCGAATCGAAGTGCCCCAGGCCATCTTCCCCGACACCGTCTTCAAGGCGGTGGTGGAGATCCCCTACGACACCAGCGTGCAGCAGGTGTCCGGTGACGGCAGCCCCGCAGGCCTGAACGTAGGTGCGGTTGTGATGCTTCCCGATGGCTTCACCCTGGCCCCCCAGGACCGGCTCAGCGATGAATTGAAGGAGGAGACAGCGGGCATCTACTACACCCAATACTCCGACGACCAACCCAACATCCTGCTGGTTGGTCCCCTCCCGGGCGATCAGCACCAGGAGATCGTCTTCCCGATCCTCTCCCCCGATCCCGCCACCGACAGCAGCATCCACTTCGGTAAATATCAAATCCACGTGGGCGGCAACCGGGGCCGGGGCCAGGTGTACCCCACCGGTGAAAAGAGCAATAACGGTGTGTTCAATGCGCCTGTGACTGGCAGCGTTTCGGCCATCAGCGCCGGAGACAATGGCTCCTCCCTGGTGGAGATCACCGCCCCTGATGGCAGCACGGCCACCGAAACCGTGCCCGCCGGCCCCTCCCTGACGGTCGCCGTGGGCGATGCGGTCACGGCCGGTGCGGCCATCACCAACGATCCCAACGTCGGCGGCTTTGGCCAGCTCGATGCGGAGGTGGTGCTCCAGAACCCGGTGCGGATCTACGGGCTGCTGGCCTTCTTCGCCGCCATCGCCCTGGCCCAGATAATGCTGGTGCTCAAGAAGCGTCAGGTGGAGAAAGTCCAGGCAGCAGAAGGCATCGTCTGAGCAGCGTGCTTGCCATCTTCACCTCCCCGGGGCCCCTGGTTTTCCAGCTGGGTCCCATTGCCTTGCGTTGGTATGGTCTGCTGATCGCCATCGCCGTGCTGCTGGGTCTCACCCTGGCCACCAGGCTGGGCCGGGCCCGCGGCATCGAACCTTCCCTGATCGCAGACCTGCTGCCCCTTTTGGTGCTGGGGGCGGTGCTGGGTGCCCGGCTCTATTACGTACTCCTGGAATGGCGCCAATACGGCGGCAACTGGCTCGATGCGCTGGCCATCTGGCGCGGCGGCATCGCCATCCACGGCGCCCTGCTCGGTGGCAGCCTCGCTGCGGTGCTTTTCTGCCGCTGGCGCAGGCAGCCCTTCTGGCCCCTTTTGGATGTGTTGGTGCCCGCGGTCGCCCTGGGCCAGGCCATAGGCCGCTGGGGCAACTTCTTCAACTCAGAAGCCTTCGGGCTGCCCACCGATCTGCCCTGGAAGCTGTTCATTCCACTGGCGCTGCGGCCCAGCGAATTTCTCGACCAGGCCTACTTTCACCCCACCTTCCTCTACGAATCCATCTGGAATCTGGGGGTTTGCGTCCTGCTGTTGCTCCTGTTCCGCGCCGCCAGCAGGGGCAGCATCCAGCTGTTGCCAGGGACCCTCAGCTGCGTCTATCTGCTTGCCTACAGCAGCGGCAGGGTTTGGATCGAGGGGTTGAGGACCGATCCCCTCTGTCTGCTCGCCGCCCCGCCCTTCTGTGAGGGCGGCCTGCGCATGGCCCAGCTCGTGAGTTTGCTGCTGATCGGCCTGGGCGGTGCTGGCCTCTGGTGGTTGTACGGCCGCCACCGCCCCCTACCCGACCCCAGTGGAGTTTCCGCTTGACCAGCCCTACCGTTTGGATCGTCGGTGCGGGCCCAGGCGCCCCCGACCTGCTCACCCTGCGCGCGGCCAGGCTGCTGGAGCGGGCGGAGGTGCTGGTGTGGACCGATTCCCTGGTCAATCCCCAGATCGCTGCCCTGGCTCCGGCGAGCTGTGAACAGGTGCGCACCAGCAGCCTCACCCTCGAGCAGGTGCTGGCGGTGGTGCTGGATCGGGCCCGCGCCGGCAAGACCGTGGTGCGGCTCCACGACGGCGACCCCTGCCTCTACGGCGCCATCGCCGAGCAGATCTGCCGCCTGGCCGATGCCGGTATCGCCGTGGAGGTGGTGCCGGGCCTGAGTGCATACCAGGCTGCCGCCTCGGCCCTGCAAAGCGAACTCACCATCCCCGGGCTGGTGCAGACGATCGTGCTCAGCCGCACCGGTGGCCGCACTGGCGTGCCCGAGCGCGAGGCCCTGGAGCACCTGGCGGCCCTGCGGGCCTCCCTCTGCCTCTATCTCAGCGCCCGCCATGTCGAGGAGGTGCAGGCCGAGCTGCTGCGCCACTACCCAGCCGACACCCCCGTGGCGATTGGCTACCGGGTGAGCTGGCCCGACCAATGGCTCAGCGTGGTGCCCCTGGCCCAGATGGCCCAGGTGAGCCGCGAACGGGGCCTGATTCGCACTACCCTATATGTGGTGAGTTCTGCCCTGGCGGCGCCGGCCGAAGCCCGCTCCAAACTCTATTCAGCCAGCCACAACCACCTCTTCCGCGGCGGCATCTGAGACCCTCTCGCCGTAGAGCTCCCGGGCCAGCCGGTCGCGATCAAACCGGCAACCCAGCCGCGCGGCGATGGCCGCCACATCCCGGGCCCCATTGCCCAGGCAGCAGGTGCCGCCGGGAGAGGGGGTGACGTTGAACACCAGGCCCGGGCGGGCGGCGATGCTGACCTCGCCCAGCATCAGCTTGCGATTTGCCTTGTCAATCAGCTGGGGACGCACGCCCCCATAGCCCTCCGCGAAGCTGAGGTCGCCCAGCTCCATGCTGGGCACGATTTTGCGGGCATCAGCCAGAAACAGGCGCCGCCGCAGCCAGGGCACCTCAAACAGCAGGTTTTTAAAGATGTAATTGCGGATGTCAGCGGTGCGCAGCAACTGCCAGAACACCGCGAGCACGGCCCAATCCAGCCGCAGCACCTGCAGGAACTCCCAGAACGAGCCCGGCTTATAACGCTCCAGCAGCGGCAGCAGCAGGGCCGTGGGGCCGAAGCGGGTCTTGCCGGGGGCTCGCACATCCGGGTCGCCATGGATGGCGGCGAAGGGCAACTTGTCGTTCTGAACCGTGTACACCTTGCCCTGGAGCAGGTCGGGGGTGAAGTAGAAGCTGCCGGCCACCGGCAGGCAGGAATACTCCAGGCCAAAACCCATCCGTTGGGCCATCAGCAGGCTGTGGGCGCCGGCATTCACCACCACATGGCGAGCCCGGACACTGCGGGGGCCCTGGCCTGCAGCGCTGGTGCATCCGGCGGTGGCAACCAACTCCACCCGATAGCCCTCACCCTCCGGGCTGATCGCGGCCACACTGGTGCCGAGCTGGAGGCTGAGCTGGCGGCCGCTGCTGACCAGTGCCTGCCTGGCCTGGGCCACAAAGGAGGCCGAGAGCTCCTCGTAATCCACCGCGGTGTAGGTGCTGCGAATACCGATGGCCACCAGCTCCTCTGGGCGCATTTGGCCATTGACAAAGCCCACCTGGGGCTCCCAGCTGGCTATCTGCTGCTTGTCGAGCAGCTCCATGGCGGGGAAGTGGGGCGAAAAGCGCTCAAAACGCTCCCGCAGAAAGGCGCACTCCCGCTCGCCCACGCCGAGCACCATCTTTGGGGTGCGAAACACGCAGCGCTTGCGGGTCTCTGGATCGAGCAGATCGGCGTAATGGACGATCATCTCTGCCGTGCGCTTGACCAGCAGGGCCTTCTCCAGGGTGTAGTTGGTCTCGATGTCGCCGCAATGGATCGTCTGGCTGTTGTTGGAGGCCTTGGAGTTCACCCGGGCCAGGGCGTCATAGCGCTCCACCAACAGGAGGCGATCGAGGTCCGTGTAGCGGGCCAGCTCGAACAGCAGGGCCGTGCCGCACACGCCGCCACCCACAATCAGCACGTCAACGTCAAATGGGGCCGGGCCGCCAGAAGGGGCCAGGGGCGACTCAGTTCCAGGGGGTTGGGCGCTCACGCGATGCGGCTGGCTCTGCCCCATGGTGGCCGATGGGCTGCCTGCGGTGTTTTAGGCTCAGGGAGTGCGGGCGATTAGCACAGCGGTAGCGCACTTCCTTCACACGGAAGGGGTCACTGGTTCGAATCCAGTATCGCCCATCTGAGCAGGGTTGATGTCAGACCCCCAACCAGCAGGCAGAATTGCTGTAGCTATTCGCCGCCCTGAGCCAATTGCCGGCCCCCTCCCCCAACAGCGCGACTGGCGGCCTTTCAGCCCTAGGGGAGGCCCTCCGCCAAGGCCGCGAGGCCCAGGGTCTCAGCATTGCCGAGCTGGCTGGTCGGCTCAATATGGGCCTGGAGCAGCTCCAGGCCCTAGAGGCTGCTGATACCAGCCGCCTGCCCGAAGCCGTATTCGTGATCGCCCAGGCCCGCAGGGTCGCTTCCAGCCTGGCAATCGATATCAGTGGCCCCCTGCAGATGCTGCGCGCCAACGGGCCATTCCAGCCCCAGGCCGCCAGGGCTCAGACCGCGCTCGCCCCAGGGCCAGCTGGCCCCCGCCCAAGCCCACAGATCCTGGGGCCTCTGGCCCTGGCCGCAGCAATCCTGGCTGGGGTAGCAACGGGAGGGGTATTACTGCGCCAGCAATGGTTGCAGCAGCGGGCCCAGCCTGGGCCTGCCGGCAGCCCCATCCCTGTCCCAACGACAGCCCAACCTGCGGCTGTCGCCACTAGCAGCCCGGAGCTTGTGCTGCGCAGCCAGGAGCCCAGCTGGCTGGAGGTTAAGGCCGAAGCAGGCAAGGTCCTCTTCCGCGGCACCTTCAGCGGCGAGCGTCGCTTCCCCCTAGGAGGCGAGCTGCAGGTGCTCGCCGGGCGCCCCGACCTGGTGCAGGCCCAGCTGGGCACAGCAGCGAGCCGGGTCCTGGGCCCGATCGATCAGGTGCGCTGGCAGCGTTTTAATGCTCCGGCACCCTGAGTTCCAGGCCGCAGGAATCCCGCACCACATCAGCGCAGGCCTGCAGGCTCCAGCGCTCCAAGCTGAGATCCACCTGCGGCTGCCCGGGGGCAGCCGCCACGGGTTGCAGAACGATGCCGACGGCGCCTTCATGCCGTTGCACCTGGAACGCGGCGATTACCGGTGCCGGCCGGCGGTCTAGGGCGGCGGCCAACCGCAGCAGCAGGGCCATCGAACTCACCGTGCGCCGCTGCTCGCGGCCCTCGATCAGCTGCCATGACTCATGCCGTTTCTTCGGCAAGCTGCGCCGGTGATAACGGCCGATCGCCGCCACCATCAGGTGCTCCAGCTCGGAGTAGCCGAGTAGCTCGCCATGGCGAATCAGATACCAGCTGTGCTTGTGGTAGCTCGAAATATTGATGCTCTTGCCGCAGGTGTGCAGCTGGGCGGCGGCCCAGAGCAACTCCCGGCCTGGGCCGTCGTCTGCGTGGAGCAGACCGCGGGATTGGTCGTAGAGGCTCAGGGCGTGAGCCGCGACCCGATCGGCCCGGGAGGGGTCAACGCCAAAACTCTGGGCCAGGTGCAGAACCGTGCGCTCCCGGATCGTGCTCTGGAAGGCGAAGCGATCGTCCAGTAGCCCATTGCGCAGCATCCAATCGACAATCAAACCCTCCCGCAGGGCCCGATCACACACCACCAGCTCCCGCACCTGCAGCATCGCCATGGCGGTCTGCAGGATCAGCGCCCCGGGCACGATGATTTCGGAGCGCCGCTCATTGATGGCGCTCAAGGCCCGGCGCTGCTCCGAGGTCATCGCCAGCAGCCGGGCGGTGAGCTGGTCGATGCGCTCCCGGCTGAGCCGGTAACCATGGAGCTTGAGCGGGGGTTTGGGGTCTTCGGCCGCCGCCAGGGCCGCCAGGGCCATCGCCGTGCCGCTGGTGGCCACCATCAGCGGCTGCTCACCGGGCCGCAGGGCCGCCTTCACTTCGGCAACGGCCGGATCCAGGGCCCCCTGGATATAGGCCTGCAAAAATCCCCGGCGATAGGCGGGGAGCGGGTCCTGCTGGCAGAACTCCCGCTGCAGCCGCACCGCGCCGATACGGGTGCTGCTGAGGCAGCGGGCATCTTGACCGTCGGCCAGCACCAGTTCGGTGGAGCCGCCACCAATATCGATGATCAGGTGGGGCCGGTCGGCAAAGGCCATGCCCGAGAGCACCCCCAGATAGATCAGCCGGGCCTCCTCCG
>NZ_JAGQCQ010000130.1:0-9720 GCF_024346275.1 Cyanobium sp. BA20m-p-22 | reverse complement strand
AGCCAGCGGGTGGTCGATCTGGCCGAGATCGTGGCCCAGAAGTGGCAGTGAGTTCAGGCCCAGCCTGATCTGTGCGGGCCGTCCTTCGGGGCGGCTTTTTGCTGCGGATTGATTCGTTTGCCGTTTCCATAGCTGCTTCTCGAGATGCTGGCTCACAAGGGAGCCGGATCCATCGCAGACCATCCAGCTCCTTGCGAGGGGTGATTAAGGCCACGCCGGCCAATGGCTTGGCAATCGACAGCCTGGCCCTCGATCGGCTGGAGACCTTCTTCGAGCCCCCTGCGCTCAATCAGCGGGAGCGTCAGGGTCTGATCAAGGCGTTTGAATACTGTTTCGAGCTGGGCTGGAACACGCTGCGGGATCTGCTGCTGACGGAGGGCAACGCCGGCTTGATTGGCTCGCGCGACACGCTGCGCCTGGCCTTCCGGATGGGGCTGATCGACGATGGCGAGGCCTGGCTGGCGATGGTGCAGGACCGCAACCTCACCAGCCACACCTACAACCGCAGCACCGCCGCCGCCGAGGAAGGGGATGGCTGAGCCTCCCGCTGCCATGGCTGTGATCCCCGGCCTGCCACCGGAGGCCTCGGCCCGGCTGCTGGCTGTGTTGAGCGCCGAGCCCGCCGTGCAGGAGGTGTGGCTCTACGGCTCCCGTGCCATGAGTGCCGGGCCTGCGCCACGACGACCGCCTGCGGCTGATGGGGGGCTCTCGATGACCTGCTGCTGCCCTGGAGCATCGACCTCTCGCTGTTGCAGGAGCTGCCCGAACCCTTGCGGCAGCACGTGGCGCGGCGGCTGGTGGTGCCTGGAAACTCCTACGCCCCCTGAAGCAGGGCTGTCGCCCTCGTCGCTCAGGCGTGGGGCTGGAGGTTGTCTGCGCCTTCGATCACCCGGGCTGAAACGATTCGGTCGTCGACACTGAGCTCCTCGAGCACGTCCATCCCTTCCACCACATAGCCGAACACCGCGTTGCGTCCATCCACCAGGTTGAGGCCGGCGGGGGTGAGCTCCGGCTCATACAGGAAGAAGAAGAACTGGGACGATCCGTCGTCGAGGTTCTCGTCGGAGTGGGCCCAGCCCAGGGTGCCGTAGGTGGCGAAGGGCAGCACCGGTTCCGCCTTGTAACGGCCGACGTCCTCGAAGGTCTGGTTGTAGATCGGCTCGGCATCATCGGTGATGCGGATCTCCAGCGGCACGTGCCGTTCCACGCCGCTCTTCGGATCCACATAGCCCATGGCCTCGCCCTTTGGATCGCCGCTCTGGAGTATGTAGAAGTCTTCGGCCCGGGTGAAGGGAAGGCCGTCATAGAACTTGCGCTGCACCAGATCCACGAAGGCGCCGCCCGTGAGCGGGGCGTTGTAGCCGTCGATCACGGCGATAAGGTCGCCCTTGCTGGTGCTGATGGCCACGGTGGCCCGGCCCAGCAGCCTCGGCAGGGCGTCGAACTCAGCTGGGATTAAGAAGGGGAAGGGCCCCACTAACCGCGCCTCGGCGCTGCCGATGGTCGCCAGGGCGGCCCGACGGGTTGCCAGGAAGGCATCCCGATCCTGGGCTTCGGCGGCCGTGGCCACCTCGCGCAGCTGCTGCTCGAGCCGGTCGAGCAGCAGGGCGGCCGTGGCCTGATCCTCGGAGTCGAAGCGCTTAAGGATGGCGTCCCGCTGGGTCGTCAGCAGCGCCTGGCTGCGGGTCACCGATCCCGCCAGGGGTTTCCAGCGCTTGGCCCGCAGGTCGTCGCTGGTCGATTCCAGCCGGTGCTGCAGATCCTGCAGCTGGGGCGCGTCGATCGGCAGGGAGTTGCGCAGGATCGCCTCGGGATCCTTCACGGCGTTGCCCTGGGGCAGGGCCGCCCAGGCGACGGGGGCAAATAGCAGCGCCCCCAGGAAGGCCGCCAGGAGCTTTAGCCCGTACCCGGAGCCGGTTTGCAACGATCTCCTGGCCATCGAGACGCCCCTGACTGAGCGGACTCTGGCATAGGCGCTTAGCAGCGGAATGGCTCTGGGCGCCCCACGTACAATCCACCCGTTCTGAACTGCCGGAATGATCTCCAGCAATGAATTTCGAACTGGCACTTCAATTGAGCTGGATGGCCAGGTCTGGAGGGTCGTTGAGTTCCTGCACGTCAAGCCGGGCAAGGGCTCGGCCTTCGTGCGCACCAAGCTGAAGGCTGTCCAGAGCGGCAGCGTGGTGGAGAAGACCTTCCGGGCCGGCGAGATGCTGCCCCAGGCCGTGCTTGAAAAGAGCACCCTCCAGCACACCTACATGGAGGGCGATGACTTCGTTTTCATGGACATGGGCAGCTACGAGGAGACCCGCCTCACCGCCAAGCAGATCGGCGAGAGTCGCAAGTACCTGAAGGAGGGCATGGAGGTGAACGTGGTGGCCTGGAACGGCAAGCCCCTGGAAGTTGAGTTGCCCAACTCGGTGGTGCTGGAAATCACCCAGACCGATCCGGGCGTCAAGGGCGACACCGCCACCGGCGGCACCAAGCCCGCCATCGTTGAAACCGGTGCCCAGGTGATGGTGCCCCTGTTCCTCTCGATCGGCGAGAAGATCAAGATTGATACGCGCACCGACAGCTACCTCGGGCGGGAGAACTGAGCGCCATGCAGCTAAGCCACGACCAGCTTCAAAAGTTGCTGACTCTCCTGGGAGACAGCGACATCCAGGAGTTGAAGCTCGAAGGGGACGACTTTCGGCTCGAGGTGCGGCGCAACCTGCCAGCTGCGGCTCCGGCGGCGGTGTTCCAGCCCGCTGCGGCTCCCCCCCAGGCCATCCCGATGCCTGCGGCCGCCCCCCTGCCGGTCACCCCTTCGGCGCCGCCCCCTGCCGCCGTTGGCAGCCGCAGCGATCTGCATGAGGTCACGGCCCCGATGGTGGCCACCTTCTACCGTTCATCGGCCCCTGGTGAGGGGGCCTTCGTCGAGGTGGGCTCCCGCATCAGAGTCGGCCAGGTGGTGTGCATCCTCGAGGCGATGAAGCTGATGAACGAGCTTGAAGCCGAGGTGGCCGGGGAAGTGGTGGAGATTTTGGTGGAAAACGGCACGCCGGTGGAATTCGGCCAGGTGCTGATGCGGGTTCGGCCTGCCTGATAGGCCAGCCCGAAATCCTTAGCCCAAATCCCTGGCAGTCAGCAGGGCTGCCGCCATGCTGGTGGCCCGCGCCCGCCCCTGGCCGGCGATGCCAAAACCGGTGCCGTGATCGGGTGAGGTTCTCAGGAAGGGCAGGCCGAGGGTGGTGTTTACGGCGGCATCGAAGGCCAGCAATTTGACCGGTATCAACCCCTGGTCGTGATACAGGGCCAGGTAGCCATCGGGGCCCTGCTCCCCGCCGGCCCAGGCCGCCGCCGCACTCAGCCAGCAGCTGTCCGGAGGGAGGGGCCCCTCCAGGCGCACCTGCGGATGCTGCTGGCGCCAGCTGTCCAGCGCCGCCGCCAGCCAGCAGACCTCCTCCTGACCCAGCTGGCCCGCCTCGCCCGCATGGGGATTGAGCCCCGCCACCACCAGGTGGGGGGCTGGGGTGAAGCGTTGACAGAAGGCCAGCAGCCGATCCAACTTGCGCCGCACCAGTTCCCCATTGAGTTGGTGAGGCACGGCGGCAAGCGGGATGTGGGTGGTGGCCAGCAGGGTGTTCAGGCGCCAATGGCCTGCGGGAGCCAGGGCCGTGAACAGCATCGACGCCTCCACCACGCCGGCCAGTTCGGCTAGCCGCTCGGTTTGGCCGGGGTAGGGGTGGCCGGCGGCATGCCAGCTGGCCTTGGCGATCGGAGCGGTGACCAGGGCCTGGCAGCGGCCGCTCCGCACCTGTTCCCAGGCGGCGGTGAGCCAGGCGAAGCTCGACTCCCCGCAGGCCGGGCTGCTGACGCCTACCTGGCAGGGGGCGGCCAGGGGCAGGTCGAGCACCTCCAGCTCGGCGGGGTCCCGCAGGGGCGGGCCGGGGTGGTGGCGCAGTTGCTCGTAGCTCTCTTCCAGCCAACGGCGACAGCCCACCAGGAGGGGGCTTTCATGGCGCCATTGGGGGCTGGCCAGGGCCTTGAGCGTCACTTCGGCGCCGATGCCGGCCGGATCTCCCAGGGCGATGGCCAGGCGCGGCGGGTTGGAGTTGGATGGGGACTGGCTGCTGGTGGAGGAACCCATGCTGCGCTGGTTGTTGCTGGGGGGTCTGGTGCTGGGCTTGGCTACGGGAATCAATAAGGGCTGGATCGAGCTGCGCTGGGGGCGCCTGCTCGGCGACCTGGGCCTGCCCTACGTGGCCGATCCGGCCGATCTCAAGGACTGTCCACCGGCCAGCTCCTCTGCCAGGCAGGCCCTGTAGCCCTCCCGATAGCTGGGGTATCGCAGGTCATAGCCAAGGGTGGTGCGCAGCAGCTGGTTGCTGGCCCGCCGGTTTTCAGACCAGAAGCTGCGGGCCATGGCACCCATGCTGGCCTCAATGGCGGCGTAGTGCTCCACCAATGGCAGTTTGAGCCCCAGCAGGTGGGCTGCGTAGCCAAGGGTTTCACTCGATGGGCAGGGACAGTCATCGGTCACGTTGAGCACGGTTGGACGCCGCCCGCTTGGCAGGGCCAGGCAGTGCAGCAGGCAGCCAACGACGTCGTCCACATGTACCCGGCAGAACACCTGGCCGGGCTTGTGGATCAAGCGGTTCTGGCCGGCCCGCAGGGACGCAAAGGGGGAGCGGCCTGGCCCGTAGATCGCCGGCAAGCGGAAGATCTGTACGGGTAAGCCGCTGGCCAGCCAGGCCTGTTCGGCGGCCAGGCGGGCCTGGCTGCGGCCGGCCCGGGGGGCGGGGGGGCCAGTTTCATCCACCCAGGCCCCACCGGTGTCGCCATAGACGCCGGTGGTGGAGAGGTAGCCCAGCCACTGCAGGGGGAGCTGCCGCAGGAGCGGGCCCAGCAGCTCCAGGTTCGGCTCGGCCCTGCCCTGGACGGGAGGCACGCTCACCAGCACGTCCGTGATGCCGGCAAGGGCTTCGGCGGCGGGCACCAGGGCAGGTTCGCTGGCGCTGTCGAACTGCAGCCAGCCGAGCTCTTGATCTGCACCCTCCCCCTGCCTGGGTCGGCGGCTGGTGAGCCGCACCGCTAGGCCCCGCTGGCGGGCAGCGCGGGCCAGGCGCAGGCCGGTGTAGCCAGCGCCGATGACCAGCAGCTGGCGCCCCTGCTTGACAAGCGGCCCATTCATGAGTACACCTGTATCAGTTCTCCGCAGCTATGGCGATGGCGGTCCCAGCACCACTCTCCACCAGGCCCGAAACGGGCCGTTCCAGGCCATTGAAATCCGCCAGGCATCTTTCCGCCCACGGGGGGCAGGGGGCCGGAGGCTTGGCCGTGCTGCTGTTGCTGCTGGCCGTGCTGGTCGCCCCTGAGCGCCCCCAGGTTCAGGAGGCCATCTGCCAGCGCCACAACGGCGTGGAGGCCTGCCGGGTCTGGTGAGCTTCCGCTTCCTCCAGGGCTCCGCCTGGATGGACCCACTGCAGCAAGCGCAAGGCCAGGCGCAGATCGCCATCGCACCAGGCCCGGATCGCCATCGCCCGCCGGGGGTCGTAGAAGGTTTGGCGCCTATACCACTCAAAGGCGTTGGCGTCCCCCTTGTGGCCGTTGCAGGACAGGCAGGCAGGTACGCAGTTTTCGGTGACGCTCAGGCCCCCCCGGCTCTGGGGATGGACGTGGTCAATCGATTCAGAGGGTTCGCCGCAGTAGACGCAACGTCGATCGGTGACGAGGTGAAGGGATTGGCGCCAGCGTCTGACGCGCAATTTGGGACATAGATCTTCTAAGAAAACCGCATCCCTGGCCTGCATCAGAGCGCCCCAGTTGGCGGAAGTGTGCCTTCATCGCCTGGGGTGTCAATGTGTCGAGGATTGCACTTCAGCGGATGCGTTGCCTGTTGCGCCTGGGAGCGACGGGTCAGATCGAGGTGGTCAGCCCCTACGACGCGGTTACCCAGGCCCAGTTGCGGGCGATTCGGCCCCGGGGCTCCTGGTCGGGGCGGCGGCGCTGCTGGTGTTTTCCCCTAGAGGCTGCAGCGGCGCTGCGGCAGGCCCTGGCGGGTCGCTTCCCGCTGGAGCCCGAGCTGGCCCGCTGGCTGGCCTGGATGGAGCAACCCCTGCCGCCCCTGCCACCCCACCGACAGCTGGTGGCGGCGGCCCAGCTGGGTGAGCCCTTGCTGGATGGGCGCTGTCTGTTTGCCCACCAGCGGGCCGCGGTGCGCTGGCTGCTGGCGCGGCGCGGCGCGGTGCTGGCCGACGCCATGGGGCTGGGCAAGACCCTCACCGCCCTGGTTGCCGCCAGGGCCCTGGTGCGGCTGGCCGATTGCCGCATCCTGGTGATTGCCCCTGTCGGCCTGCATGGCCACTGGCAGAGCGAAGCGGCTGCCCTGGGCCTGCAGCTCGAGCTGCACAGCTGGGCCCGGCTGCCCCCCGCCCTGCCGCCGGCCGGCACCGTGTTGATCGCCGATGAGGCCCATTTCGCCCAGAACGGCCAGACCCGGCGCAGCCAGGGCCTGTTGCGGCTGGCCCGCCATCCCCGGCTCAGGGCCATCTGGCTGCTCACGGGCACGCCGATGAAAAATGGTCGCCCGGCTCAGTTGTTCCCGCTCCTGGCCGCCATCGGCCATCCCCTGGCCCGGGACCAACGGGCCTTTGAGGAGTACTTCTGCCAGGGCCACTGGCGTGAGCAGGCGGGGCGGCGGCTTTGGCAGGCCAGTGGGGCCAGCCATTTGGAGGAGCTGCAGCGACTGGTGCGGCCCCTGGTGCTGCATCGCCGCAAGCAGGATTGTCTCGACCTGCCCCCCAAGCGGCGGCAGTTGTGGCCCGTGGAGCTCGCTGGCCCCCAGGCCCGCGGTTTCCAGCACCGCCTCCAGAGCAAGGTTGACGATTACCGCCGCCGGGCGGCCCGCGGCGAGGTGCGCCGGGATGGGGAGGTGTTGGCGGTGCTGACGGCCCTGCGGCAGATCGGCTCCGACTACAAATTGCCCGCCACCAGGGAGCTGGTGGCGGGGCTGCTCGGCCAGGGCGAGGCGGTGGTGGTGTTCACCGCCTTTGTGGCCACTGCCCAGTTATTGCATCGCAGTTTTGCCGCCAGTTGCCTGCTCACCGGGGCCCTGCCCCCGGCGCAGCGCCAGGGGCAGGTGGATGCTTTCCAGCGGGGCGAGCAACCCCTGCTGATTGCCACCTATGGCACCGGTGGGCTGGGGTTCACCCTGCATCGGGCCCGCCATGTGGTGCTGGTTGAGCGGCCTTGGACCCCGGGCGATGTGGAACAGGCGGAAGACCGCTGTCACCGCATCGGCATGGGCGCCTGTCTCACCTGCCACTGGCTGCAACTGGGGGTGGCCGATCAGTTGGTCGATGGGCTGATCGCCAGCAAGGCCGAGAGGATCGCCCAGCTTTTGGAGCGCCGCAACCTGCCGGCCATGGTGCGGGATCTGCTGGCTCGCTGGTGATGGCTCAGGATTTGCCTCGGCGGCAGAGCTCCTGACGCAGCTTCAGATCGTTGCGCAGCTGGGGATCCAGGCTGTTTGCCGGGATTTGCCGGGCCAGGGAGGAGGCCTTGGCTATGTCGGCGCAGGCGGCAGCCTCATTGCCGGCCAGGCTGTGGAGCAGGTAGCGGTCGTTGAGCGGGCTGGGGTTGGCCGGGAAGGCAGCCACTACGGCATCGCAGTGGCTGATGTGCTCGGCCAACTTGTCCAGCGTTATGTTTTGGAGGCATTCATGGCTGCGCAGTTGCTGGCCGGGCAGAGGCTCCTCTGAGCAACCTGCCAGCAGCATGAGCATGGCCCCGATGAGCAGGGCCCTAGCGGTCGCCACGGAACCCGGCAGCCAGCCATGGTGAGACCTATGGACTGACTTTCTTATTGGCGCCACTGCTGCTGCCCGCCTCTGGCTTGGCTTCAGGTTTTGAGAACAGGTCACCGAGATAGCGGCCGCAGTCTGGATAGACACTGGGGTTCTGGACGACGGCTTCGGTGATCATCACCGCAGCGTGTTCCGGAGAGGTTTTAAACAGCTTGTCGCTCTGGCGCTTGATCACGGCATAGGCCGCATCCCAGCTCACCTGGTGGCTGTTGCCGTTGTTGCGCATGAAGCAATAGATCTGAGCCCCCTTCCCGCCCGCGCTGGGAGTGCTCTCTGGCGTTTGGGCCTGGCTGGGCAGGCTCGCCAGTGGTAGGCATGCCGTGGCAACCAGGGCGATCCGCAGCATGCCCTGGCGCAGTCGCGGCGATGGCGGCAAAGGGAGGCTCGGGGCCATGGCTAGGGAGGTGTCAACGGATAGGGCCCACCGTATCGATTCAGCTGGCCTTGGCCAGGCCCGGTTTCTGTGCTGTTATCGGCATCACTGCTCGTCTAGCGATGGCCCCCGAGTCGGTTTCCTTCCGCATCAGCCGCAACGCCGAGGATCTGGCCCACACCGTCCATGCCCTTTCCCAGCGCCTGGTGAAGCTGGAGCAGCGTTTGGCCGGTCTGGAACTGCAGCTGGATCGGCGGCTGGATTCCGATCCCCAGGAGATCGCCAGCCTCGCCAATGTGGAGAGATTGGTGCTCGACTGCCGCGCCCTGCTTGAGATGCAGGAGGATCCGGACGATCAATCCGCTCCGCTGGCAGCGGCGGCCTGAGCGCGGGGGCTGGTCACCGGTGGCAGAATGGTAAGAAAGCGGCCATGGCCTATCCCACGCAGTCCCATTCCGGTTTGCAGCACGGCTCAGCCAACCGTTGCCCCCAAATTGGCGGGGTGTCCGCTGCTTCCCCTTCCCGTAACTCTTTCCCCTCCAACAGCGGCGAGGGCGATCACCAGCTAGAGAAGTTGGAGTTTGCCCTGGCAGTTGCCCTCACCCGGGGAGATCTGCAGAGGTCCCAAACCCTGCGCGATCAGATAGCTGCCTTGGGGGGCAATCTCGAAGAGCCGGGCACCTGAGCGGGGGGCCTCGATGGCCCCCATTCCTTCAGTTCCATATGGTTGAGATGACAGCGATCTTTTCTAGCCAAGTGCCAATTGCGGCCCCAGAACAAACTGCTTCGGCCCCGAAGCCAGCAGCCAGAGCTGGGGCCTCCGAGTTAGACGGCCGACGGGATCAGCTCACCAATTTGATCCATACCAACACCAGCCAAGCCCAGCTAGCTGCCGAACGGGGAGATGTGGCTGCAGCAGCCCGCCTGATTCTCGCTGCATTGGATGGGGAACGCCGGATGGCGGCGACCAATCCCCAGGTGCTGCAATTGATCAGGCCGCGGGCCTGAGCCAGAAATCAAGGCCCGGGCCGCGCGCCACATGCAGGTGGGTTTGCAGGAGCTGGATAGTCCAAACGCCACTGTCAGGATTTTGTACAGCCCGTACAGAACTCAGGACTCCGCAACTCCTTTGCCTTGGGCCCTAGCTACGCCAGCCCAGGCCGTGCTGATTTTCAATTTCTATGAGTCGGGCGGCAATCTGGTTGTTGAGGGAGCTGGATCGTTGAACTTGCCGTCGAGTTCTTTATATACTTTCAGCTGTACTGGGATATTAGCCCTTGACAACGTATTTTACCGGTCTAAGTTCCAATGTTAATGCTTATGGGATCACTGGGCCGATAACCCTTGGCGCGGGCATGGTGTCAACCACCGTTTCCTCATCAAGGGAACCTCGAAAAATCAAGAATCTTACACCTACAGAAGCTTACAAAAAAACGCCTTGCGGCGCCAAAGGGTCTATTAAATTGTACATCAAAATGACTGAATTGACTCAAGCAG
>NZ_JAGQCQ010000013.1:0-27347 GCF_024346275.1 Cyanobium sp. BA20m-p-22 | reverse complement strand
AAGTATCAAGGCAAGGGTCTTGAATTACTCGATCTGATCCAGGAAGGATCCCTCGGGCTCGAGCGGGCCGTGGAGAAGTTTGATCCCACCCGGGGCTATAAATTTTCTACCTATGCCTTCTGGTGGATCCGCCAGAGCATGACCCGGGCGATCGCCTGCCAGTCCCGCACGATCCGCTTGCCCGTACACCTGAGTGAAAGGCTCACAGCGATTCGCAAGGTCAGCCTGGATCTGGCCCACAAGCTGGGCGCCATGCCAAACCGCCAGGAAATTGCCGAGGCGATGGCCATGCCAATCGAGGAGCTCGACGGCCTGCTGCGCCAGTCCCTCACCACCTCCAGCCTGGATGCGCCGGTGAACGGCGATGAGGGCCGCAGTTTCCTGGGGGATCTGATTGCCGACTCCTCAGGGGAGGAGCCGCTGGATCGGGTAGAGCGGGGCATGCACCAGGAGCAGCTAGGGCGCTGGTTGAGCCAGCTCAGCGACCAGGAGCGCCAGGTGCTTCAGCTGCGCTTTGGGCTCGAGGGCCAAGAGCGCCAGACCCTGGCCGAAATCGGCCGTCAACTGGATGTGTCCCGTGAACGGGTTCGCCAGGTGGAGATCAAGGCGTTGCGCAAACTGCGCAACATGACTCGACGCATTCCCGCCACTCTTTGAGAGGCTGATCAGAGAAGCTGACTAGAGAGACTGATCGCAGAGCTTGATCAGTCTTCCGCCCAGATGTAGCGGGTGAGTTCTTCGGGCTTGGGCTCGGGAGCCGCCAGGGCGAACTCAACGCAGTCGGCCACTTCGGCATCGATCTCCTGCTCGATCGCCTTGAGCTCCTCAGCTGAGGCGAGGTTCTGCTCGATCAGGCGGGCAGCCAGGGCCTTGATCGGATCCCGTTTCGCCCAGAACTCCTTCTCCGCTTGGGCGCGCAGCTCATCTGGATCGGCCAGGGAGTGGCCGCGGAAGCGATAAGTGAGGCACTCGAGCAGGGTGGGGCCCTCCCCAGCCCGGGCCCGCTCGATGGCGCGCTGGGCGGCGGCGCGCACCGCCAATACGTCCATGCCGTCCACCTCTTCGCCGGCCATGCCGAAGGCGGCCGCCTTGCGCCAGATCTCCGGATCACTGGTGGCACGGTTGTGGTCCATACCAATGGCCCACTTGTTGTTCTCCACCACAAACAGGATCGGCAGCTTCCACAGCGCCGCCATGTTCAGGCACTCGTAAAACTGGCCAATATTGCAAGTGCCATCGCCGAAGAAGGCGGCTGTGACGGAGTCGCTGGAGGCATCCCCCAGGGCGTCGCGCTTGTAGCGGCTGGTGAAGGCTGCGCCGAGGGCCACCGGAATGCCCTCGCCGATGAAGGCATAGCCCCCCAACAGGTGGTGCTCCTTGGAAAAAAGGTGCATGGAGCCGCCGCGGCCCTTGCTGCAGCCGGTTTCCTTACCAAACAGCTCGCTCATCACCTCCCGGGCCGGCACGCCGCAGCTGAGGGCGTGCACGTGGTCGCGGTAGGTGCTGCAAAACCAGTCGTGCTGCAGCTTCATCGCCTTGATCACGCCAGTGCTTACGGCCTCCTGGCCGTTGTAGAGGTGCACGAAGCCAAACATCTTGCCGCGGTAGTACATCTCCGCGCACTTGTCCTCAAAGCGCCGGCCCAGGGTCATGTCGCGATAGAGCATCAGCCCCTCCTCGCGCGTCACCGTGGCGGACACCGACGGGTAGAGATTCTCCAGGCGCTCGGCATGGGCACCGACCAGACTGGTGTCGTCTGCAGAACAGGCGGGAGCGCCACTGGATGTAGATCCAGGTGATGTGGCTCCAGGTACAGCAGCGATGTCGTTGCCCATGTGCGCCTACGTCTTGCTGGCGACTCTAAGAGGTGCTGCTGCATTAGGCCTGACAATTGGCGTCAGAAGCGCCTGCCCTGCCTAAAGTCACCCACCAGCGACGGGCCCGGATTGGAACTGCCGATCGATCATTTCCGGTTGCTCGGAGTCAGCCCGACCAGCGACCTGCAGTCGCTGCTGCTCACCCTGCAGCAGCGGATCGACCGCCCCCCAGAGCATGGCTTGACCCAGGACACCCTGAGGGCCAGGGAAGAGCTGCTCAAGGCCAGTGCCGACCTGCTCAGCGATGGGAGCAGGCGCCAGACCTATGAATCTGACCTGACGGCCCTTGCCAGCAGCGGCCAATCCGTGCTGCCGGCCCTCGATGTCTCGCCCGGCATGGAAGTGGCTGGTCTGTTGCTGCTGCTCGAAGCGGGCCAGGCCCTGGAGTGTTTCGAGCTGGTCTGCGCTGCCCTGGAGCCACCCCAGGCACCCATTCTCGGCAATAGCCGCGATGCCGACCTCACCATCCTGGCGGGACTGGCCTGCCTTGCCGCTGCCGCCGACATGCACCGGCAACGTCGTTATGAAGGGGCTGCCCAGATCCTGCAAAGGGGCCTGCAGCTTCTGCAGCGAATGGGCCAGCAACCGGCCATTCGCCAGCAGCTGGAAGACAAGCTCGATGGACTGCGCCCCTACCGGGTACTTGACCTGCTCAGCCGCAACCTCACGGCCCAGGCCGAGCGGGCCGAGGGGCTTGCCCTGCTGGAGGAGCTGGTCAAGCGCCGCGGCGGCCTGGAGGGATTCGGAGACCCGAGCATGGGACCGGAGGAATTCCAGGCCTTTTTTAAGCAGATCCGCGCCTTCCTCACCGTTCAAGAGCAGATCGATATTTTCAGTCGCTGGGCGCCGAGCTCCGCCGCCGCTGATTTTCTCGCCAGCACAGCCTTGACCGCCTCCGGATTTGCCCAGCGCAAACCCGAGCGGATTGCGGCCGCCCGCCAACGGCTCGAAGCCAGCAGCCAGGAGGGGCTCCAGCCGCTGATCGCCTGCCAGTTGCTGCTGCTGGGGGAAGTTGAAAGGGCCCAGGCCATCTTCAAGCAGGCAGCCCCACCGGAGCTCAAGCGCTGGGCCGAACTGCAGAGCCCCGATCCCCTGGCCCAGCTGTGTGCTTACTGCCGCGACTGGCTCAGCCGGGACGTACTGCCTGGCTACCGCGATCTGGAGGCCGATCCGGATCTGGAGGCCTACTTCGCCGATCGCGATGTGCAGGCCTATGTGGAGCAGCAGGACCGGCCGGCCAGTCCTGCTGCTACCCCCCCCGCCCTGACCTTCACCACCCGCCCCCACAGCTGGGACAAGCCCCTGATTGATCCACAGGCCTCCTTTGGCGGCATCGGCTCACCAGCCGCGGCCGGGTCACAGAGTTTTGACGAAGACGAGGACGATGACGGGGAAGGGGAAGAAGAGCCCTGGCTAGCTGGCTGGCGCTGGCCCCAACTGCAGCGACCATCCCGCCTCTTCCTGGCGGTGTGCGTCGGGGTGGCACTTGTGACCCTCGCGGCGGTGATGCGGTTACGGCCCCAGTCCCCCGGTGCCAGCCGAACCCCAATCGCTGTAGAGCCTGCCCCGCCGCCCCTGCCCGCCCCGGTGCCAGCTCCACCAGCCCCGGTGCCAGCCCCAGCTGCGGCTCCCGCTTCAGCAGAGCTACCCCTGCGGGCCGACTCCCCGAGCGAAGCCCAGGTGCAGGCCCTGCTGGAAGCCTGGCTGGATGCCAAGGCGGCCATCCTGGCCGGTAAGGACAGCCGCATGCCCGTGGAGGGCCTGGCCCGCGCAAGCCTGGTGGGGCGGCTCGAAGCGGAGCGCGCCTCCGACCAGGCCCGCGGTGAAACCCAGACCATCAGTACCAGCATCACCGGACTGACGATTGAGGAGCGGGACACCAACAGAATCGCCGCCACGGTGATCCTGAGTTACTCGGACCAACGCCTCAATGCCAAGGGCGATCCGGAGGGAGAGCCCACCAAACTGCAGCTGCGCAACCGCTATGTGTTCGGCCGGGAGGGGGACATCTGGCGCGTTGCCAGCTTCAGCAAGGCCCCCTGAGCCATCGCTGCCGGGGGCAGCCCGGTTTTTACGATCGTCTCAATGCCAGCGGCACCTAAATGTTTGAAGAGCTTTCCCAGCGATTTGAGGACGCGGTCAAGAGCCTGAAGGGGCAGGCCTCAATCACCGAAACCAACGTTCAGGGGGCGCTCAAGCAAGTGCGCCGGGCCCTGCTGGAGGCCGACGTGAGCCTGCCGGTGGTGGAGGACTTCGTCGAGGAGGTGCGGCGCAAGGCTGTCGGGGCCGAGGTGGTGCGCGGCGTCAGCCCGGATCAGAAGTTCATCCAGCTGGTGCACGAGCAGCTGGTGGACACCATGGGCGGCGAGAACGCCCCCCTGGCCGCCGGCGGCCAGGCCGGAGCCCCCTCGGTGGTGCTGATGGCTGGCCTGCAGGGCGCTGGCAAGACCACCGCCACCGCCAAGCTCGGCCTGCACCTCAAGGAGCAGGGGCGCAAGGCCCTGCTGGTGGGAGCAGACGTCTACCGGCCGGCTGCCATCGAGCAGCTCAAAACCCTCGGCGCCCAGATCGGCGTGGAGGTGTTCAGCCTTGGCACCGAGGCCAAACCTGAAGACATCGCCGCTGCCGGCATTGACAAGGCCAGGGCCGAGGGCTTCGACACCGTGCTGGTGGACACTGCCGGGCGCCTCCAGATCGATCAGTCGATGATGGAGGAGATGGTGCGCATCCGCCAGGCCTGCCAGCCCGACGAGGTGCTGCTGGTGGTGGATTCGATGATTGGCCAGGAGGCGGCGGAGCTCACCCGGGCCTTCCACCAGCAGGTGGGCATCACCGGCGCCGTGCTCACCAAGCTCGATGGCGACTCCCGCGGCGGTGCCGCCCTTTCAATCCGCAAGGTGAGCGGCGCGCCGATCAAGTTCATCGGCACCGGCGAGAAGGTGGAGGCGCTGCAGCCCTTCCACCCAGAGCGGATGGCCAGCCGCATCCTGGGCATGGGCGATGTGCTCACCCTGGTGGAGAAGGCCACCAAGGAGGTGGAGCTGGCCGATGTGGCCAAGATGCAGCAGAAGCTGCAGGAGGCCAGCTTCGACTTCTCAGACTTTCTCCAGCAGATGCGCATGATCAGGCGCATGGGCTCGCTCGGAGGACTGATCAAGCTGATCCCCGGCATGAACAAGATTGACGACGGCATGCTCAAGCAGGGGGAGGAGCAGCTCAAGAAGATCGAAGCGATGATCGGCTCGATGACGGAGGTCGAACGCCAGCAGCCGGAACTGCTGGCATCCCAGCCCTCGCGCCGGCGCCGCATCGCCGCAGGCAGTGGCCACAAACCTGCCGATGTCGACAAGGTGCTGGCCGACTTCCAGAAGATGCGGGGCTTCATGCAACAGATGACCCGGGGCGGCGGCATGCCGGGGATGCCTGGAATCCCGGGGATGCCCGGCCCGATGGGTGGCATGCCCGCAGCCGGCTCCCCAGGGCGAGTGGCCACCAAACCAGCCAAGAAACGCAAGGGGTTCGGGCAGCTCTGAGCACTCGAGCGGGTACATTGGTTGTTTGGCCACCTAGCGGCAAAGCATCGATGATTAAGCTCCGCCTGAAGCGGTTTGGTAAGAAGCGGGAAGCGAGTTTCCGCCTCGTGGCCACCAACAGCACCTCCCGCCGCGATGGCCGTCCGCTGGAGGAGCTGGGCTTCTACAACCCACGCACCAAGGAAACGCGGCTCGACACCGAGGCGATCAGGGCCCGCCTGAGCCAGGGCGCCCAGCCCACCGACACCGTCCGTTCCCTGCTGGAGAAGGGCGGGCTGGTCGCTAAGACCGTGCGTGCCGCCGAAGTGGTCGGCAAGCTGAAACAGGCCGAAGCGCGCGAGGCCGCCACCAAGGCAGCCGCTGCCGCCAAGGCCGCTGAAGCTGCTGCTGCTGCCGCCGCGGCTGAAGCAGAAGCTGCTGCTGCCGCCGAAGCTTCTGCTGCCCCTGAAGAAGCTGCCCCTGAAGCCTGAGCACTTCTGAGGCGGCTGGGCCGGGCACCAATATGAACAGGGTTGATCGCCTGCGAATCCCCGCCGAAATTGCCCTGGCCGCCCTAGTGGCCTACGGGCTCGGCACCTGGTTTACCGGTCTGTTCCCTGGCTATCTGCCCAAGATCGGCGGGCTCTGGTCGGCGATCTCCGCGATTGTGGTGACCCAGGCCACCAGCAAAGAGGCGCTTTCCTCAGCGTCACTGCGCATCCTGGGATCGGCGATCGGCGCTGCCACCAGCGCGGTCTACCTAATCCTGCTGCCCTTCCACCCGGCTGGCATGGCCCTGGCTATCTTCGCCACGCTGCTGCTGTGCGCGGCGGTGAACGTGCCGAGCCACGGCCGCCTGGCGGCGATCACGGTGATCGTGGTGATGGTCACCAGCAGCCTGGATCCAAAGCTGAGTCCGGGGCTGAATGCCCTGCTGCGCTTTGCCGAATCCTGCATCGGCACCGGTGTGGCGGTGCTCGCGGTTCTGTTCTGGCCAGGCTCGCGGCGCCAGATCGAATAGCAATACCAGATTCGATAGGGAGATCCGCACCAACCTCGGCCCCCGGGGCCTCCCGTTGCCTGCAGGGCGCTGTCAGGATGATGGAAGTTTCCTCCCTCTGGTGCGCCATGCCGGCCAGCAGCAATTTCCAACAAGCCATCCGTGAGGCCCAGTCGAGCGCCCTGGTGGGGCCCAATGTGGTCAATAAGGCCCTGCCCTACGTAGGTGGGGGCATGGTGCTCACCGCCGCTGGCGTGTTGGGCGGCCTGACCTTGATGGCCAGCAGCCCTGCCAGCTTCATGCCCCTGTTCTGGGTGGCCCTGATCGGCAACTTCATCCTCTTCTTCGTGGCCCAGAACGTGGCCATGAAGGGCAACAACAGCACGGCCCTGCCGCTGTTGACGGCCTACAGCCTGATCACGGGCTTCACCCTGAGCGGAATTGTCGCCTACGCCATCAGCGCTGCTGGTGTCGGGGCAATCGGTACAGCCACCCTGGCCACCGGCATCACCTTTGTGGTGGCCTCAGTGGCCGGTCGGCGCATGAGCGACAGCGTGGGGCAGGCCCTCACCGGAGTGGTGGGCCTGGGGATTCTCGGCCTACTGATCGCGATGGTGGTGCAGATCGTCGGCAGCATTTTTGCGCCGGGAGTCTTCAGCGGGGGCACCTTTGAACTGCTGATCGCCGGCTTCGGCACAGTGCTATTCGTCGGGGCCGCCTTCGTCGACTTCTACACCATGCCCCGCACCTACAGCGACGACCAGTACCTGGCCGGCGCCCTGGGCATGTATCTCACCTACATCAACCTGTTCATCTTCATCCTTCGGCTGATCATTGCCCTGCAGGGCGGTGGCCGGCGTGATTGAGCCAAGCTTCCTGCTTCCAGCAGCGAGCCCCCAGCGCCCCCAGAGGGCGCTTTTTTATGGCTGGTTGGCAGGCTCAGGCAGGTGCTTGGTCACATCCCGCAGGGGCATGGTGCTGCTCCCCCAACCATCGGGGGGCAACTGGGGCGGGCTTCCTGCTGGGGCCTGGCTGGCCGCACTAAACCAAGCCAGGATCAAACCCCGCAAAGCCCCCCCGCCATTGGCTAGTGAAGAACGCAGATTGAAATGGGTGCCCCCCTCCACCAGCACCAGGCGGTGGCCCTCACTGGTGGCACGGATGACCCTGGCCATCGGCTCGATCGCTTCCGGGCCCGGGGGTACAACCCAGTCGCTGCCGCCACTCACCACCAGCACGGCGGCCCCCATACCCCTGGCCGAATCAATATCGAACAACAACCGCATCGGTGGACTCACCGCCACAGCAGCAACCACCCTGGAGTCGGCCAGGGCTGCACTGTCAGCCGAACCAACAAAGTTGCACTGCAACACCCAGCTGAGATTGCGCCAGGGGTGGCGCAGGTCTTCGCACAGCTGCTCCAGCCTGCTGGCGGTGGGCCGGGCACCGGCCAACTGCAGGGCTGTCGTCGCCCCCCAGGAATGGCCAGCCACCAGCACCGCCTTTGTGTTCACCGGCCGGCGCAAGTTCAACTGACCCTGGGCCGCAGCATCGATCACCGCCGACACATCCTTGGGCCTCAGCGCCAATTCTGCCGGTTTCGGTGGCGGCTGCTTGCCTGAGAGCATCGCCCGCTGCTGGCTCTGATCGCTGCCGGGATGGCGTGGCAGCACCACCGTGTAGCCATGGCTGGCCAGGTGCCCAGCCCAGCCCTCGAAATTTCTGGGGTCATCCCAGAGGCCGTGGGAAATCACCACGAGTCGATCTGGAATGCGATCGGTAGCGGTGGCGGTGGCGGATGCACTGGACTCCCAGATCACCACCGCCAGGGGCTCGGGACGGTGGGCCACGTCAATCTTGAGCTCCCGGCGCGCGCTGGCGAACTTCCCGGCCTCCAGCCAGGCCCCCTTGCTGCTCACCGCTGGCAAGGCGGCAATCAACTGTTCGGCCTGAAGGCGTTGGGCCCGGAATCTCTGCACCGAATAACCCAGCCGGCCCAGCTCCACCGTGACGCTCTCGCCGGGAAGATTCTCCAGCACATCCAGCAAGCTGATCCCCCCTTTGGCGGCCGCCAGCTCCAGTGCCCGGTGAAACTGGGCCGGCTCAATTGGCTCAGGCAGGCCGTCGATGTCACCGAGGGCTCCCACCAACAGCAGCACCTGCTCCAGCAGGGGCGATCCGTTGGCATTGAGCAATACGGCCTTCAGCTCCAGGGGCAGGTTGGACTGCAGCACCGCTTTGAGCTTCTGACCAATAACCCCGTTGGTGGCCCGGTCGAGTTCGGCCAAATCGCTGTCGCCAGCAAGCAGGGCCGCCGGGCTGCGCAATTCGGAAACCCGGATGAGGAAGTCGGTCTCCAGCAGGGGCAACCGCAACCTGATGGTTTCAATCGATCTGGCCGCTGGCGGGGCCAGCAGCGCAGCGGAGCAAAGCCCCGTGGCCAAAGCACGAACCAGCCGGGACGCGGCCATGGATACAAGCCAAGGAGCAGGCATCCTGGCCCAGCTCAGGCCTCGGCTACCGCCTCGATCGCGGCAGCAATGGCCGCTCTCTGCTCGCGGTCGTACCCCCAGCGTTCCAGGAAGGCCACGTCGTCGCCCTCCCCTGCCGTTGCAGCCAGCAGGATCTCCAGCCTCTGCTTGACGGCCAGGGGCTCAAGGCCGCGCAGCAATTCGGTGCAGCGCGCCCGCACCCGATCTGAAGCCGCCTGCTGCCCCCCATCCCCCGCCCGCTGGTGGTGCAGCGCCATGGCCGTGCTCATCGCCAGATTGCGGACCGACAGGTCCACCACTCCTTCGCCCGCCAAGCGCAGTTGCAGCACCAACGGCTCGGGCAACCGGTCCATCAACGGGCCATCACCGGCCAGGCTCACCACGAAAAAGCCGCGGGCCCCATCCCGACTGGCCACCAGCTCAGCCACCCTGTCGGCCAGCACCTCATCGCTGAGTTCGCCGTTCTCCCAGAGGGCCAACCAATGGGCAGTGATCTCCATGGCCTGCTGGAAGCTGGGCTGGAGGGGGGCAGCGGAGTCATCTGACGGGGCTGGAGCCATCGCTGGGGAGATCTCTGGGCGGAGATGCAGCACGCAGCTCCAGCCTATGGGCGAGATCGCCAGCCAGGTGCTGCCGGCTGCGAGGCTGGAGCCATGGAGTTCCCCGCGACCATCCCGGCCCTGCCAACCAGCCCAGAGGGCTTCCGCTCTGGCTTCGTGGCCCTGATCGGCCGGCCGAACGTGGGCAAATCCACCCTGCTCAACCAGCTGGTGGGCGAAAAGGTGGCAATCACCTCACCGGTGGCCCAGACCACCCGCAACCGGCTGCGGGCGATCCTCACCACCGAGGCGGCCCAACTAGTGCTGCTCGACACCCCGGGCATCCACAAGCCCCACCACCTGCTGGGGGAGCGCTTGGTGCAGAGCGCCCGCGGTGCCATCGGCGAGGTGGATGTGGTGCTGCTGTTGGTGGATGGCAGCGAACCAGCGGGCCGGGGCGATGGCTTCATCGTGGAGCTGCTGAAGCACTGCCGCGCGCCGGTGCACGTGGCCCTCAACAAGAACGACCTGGTGGATCCGGAGCGGGCCGAGCAGCTGGCCACCAGCTACCGGGAGCTGGCGGGCGACTGGCCCCTGCACCCGGTGAGCGCCCTCAGCGGCGAAGGCACCGGGGCCCTGGTAGCGGCCCTGAGCGCCGAACTGCCCGAGGGGCCCCATCTCTATCCGGCCGATGCGGTGAGCGACCAGCCCGAGCAGCTGCTGATGGCCGAGCTGATCCGGGAGCAGGTACTGCACCACACCCGCGAGGAGGTGCCCCACTCCGTGGCGGTGAGCATCGAGCGGGTGGTCGACGACGGCCCCCGCACCGCCGTACTGGCCACGGTGCTGGTGGAGCGCTCCAGCCAGAAGGGGATCCTGATCGGCAAGGGGGGAAGCATGCTCAAAACCATCGGCCAGGGGGCGCGGCTGCAGATGGAGAAGATATTTGAAGGGCCTGTGTACCTGGAGCTGTTCGTCAAGGTGGTGCCGGGCTGGCGCCGCAGCGCCGCCCGCCTGAGCGAACTGGGCTACCGGGGGGACTGACCTTGCTAGCCGGCTTAGCTAATAGGCCGGCTTAGCTGATCTCATGCAAGTCAATCTGCACGACGCCAAAACCCATCTCTCCCGGTATGTGGAGCAGGCTCTCGATGGCGAGGAGGTGGTGATCGCCCGGGCCGGCAAGGCCCTGGTGCGTCTGGTGCCGGTGGATGAGACTCCTCGCAAGCGCGAGCTCGGCTTTCTGCAAGGCTCTGCTCTTCTGGACTGCGACCTCAAAGCCGACTTCCAGGAGGACATCAAGGCGATGTTCGGCTGATGGTGACAGCCAGCTCAAGCCAACCAAATTTGAGCCCGCAACTGCTCGACACCCAGCTACTGCTCTGGCTGGCCATCGCCCCGAAACGCCTGCCGGCAACCTTGCGTGGAAACCTGAGCGATCGCCGCTCCACCAGGTGATCTGGATAGGCGGCGACGGGCCAGGCAGCTGAGAGAATCGCAGCCATGAGCGAGCCCAGCACCGAGTCACTCACCGACACCGCCCCCTTCCCTCCTAAGGAGATCGGCGGCTTTCTGCGCCACTGCGCCGGCGAGTGGATGGGCCTGCGCAGCCAGTTCGCCCTGGCGGCGGTGAGTGCCGCAGCTGAGCTCGACACGGAAGACGGCGACGCCTGGCACAGCAGCGAGCGCGGCGAACTGGTGGTGGCCTTTCTGGAGCCCGAGACTCCGGGCGGCGCCGGCGGCCTGCGGGTCTGCCCCAAGGAAGGCGTGGCCCGCCAGCTGCACTTCAGCGCAGACGGCGACTTCCGCAGCGGCGATCGGCAGGGCAGCTGGCAGCTCTGGCCCGACGGCAGCCTGGAGCTCACGATCCGCTCCAATGACACCGAGGTGCGGGAGCGGATCTGGTTCACCAAGCCCAACCTGCGGCTGCGCAGCACCGTGGAGAGCAGCGCCGACGGCAGCCCGGGCCGGGCCAGCTTCAGCTCCGAGATCCGCCGGGTGAGTCGCCCCACCGCCCCCGCGAGCTGAGCCCCATGCGCCTGGATGCGGTGAGCCTGGCACCGGAAGCCTTTGCGCCGCTGCTGGCCCTGGGGGTGATCGGCCGCGCCTTTACCGCCGGCATCGCGACGCTGCACACCCACAACCCGCGCGACTTCGCCCCCGACAAGTACCGCAAGGTCGACGATGATCCCTACGGCGGCGGAGCGGGCATGGTGCTCAAGCCCGAGCCGGTATTTGCGGCGGTGGAGGCGATTCCGGTGTTGCCGCGGCGGCGGGTGCTGCTGATGAGCCCCCAGGGCAAACCCCTGGAGCAGGCTGACCTGCGCCGCTGGGCCACTGAATACGAGCAGCTGGTGCTGGTCTGCGGCCACTACGAGGGCTTCGATGAGCGCATCCGCGCCCTGGCCGACGAGGAGGTGTCGATCGGTGATTTCGTGCTCACTGGCGGCGAGTTGCCGGCGGCGGTGATCATCAACGGCGTGGTGCGGCTGCTGCCGGGCACCGTGGGCACCGAGGCTTGCCTGGAGGAGGAGAGCCACAGCGCCCTGCTGCTGGAGCACCCCCACTACACCCGCCCGGCCAGCTTCCGGGAGCTGGAGGTGCCGGCGGTGCTGCGCAGCGGCGACCATGGCGCAATCGCCCGCTGGCGCTTCGAGCAGCAGCAGCAGCGCACCCGCGAGCGCCGGCCAGATCTTTATGCGCGCTGGCAGGAGCAGCAGGCCCAGCAGTAGCCGACGCGCACTGGGTGACATCCAGGGCGCCACTGAGCAGCGACCCCATGTAAGGCAATCTGCCTTACTGTTGAACGATGAGAACGATCACGCTCAGCTCAAAGGGCCAGCTGACAATCCCCCGACAGCTGCGTGAGTCCCTGGGACTGACTCCCGGCAGTCACCTCCAGGTGAGCGTGGATCGGCATGGACGGCTGGTGTTGGTGCCTGCTCTGTACGAACCAGAAGAGCTCTTCCGCCATCGCCCCGCCGTCACCCGCTCCATGAGCCTGGACGACATGGACCGCGCCATCGCCGCTGCCGCTGGCTGTGCAGACACTTGACACCAATGTGGTGGTTCGGGTGTTGGTGGGTGATGACCCCGTTCAGACGCCCCTTGCCGAGGAAGCTTTACTAGGCGCGATCCAGGCGGGGGGAGCGTTCATCCCGGATGTGGTTCTCGCTGAAGTTGCCTGGGTGTTGCGGGGCTACGGACTAGATCGAGCGACGCGCCACAACCTCCTGCAACGTCTGATCCGCACCCGAGGGGTTGTGGTGGTCGATGTGGACGCGGTGATCGACGCCCTCAGCCGCTTCCAGCAGGGTGGTGACTTTGCCGATCAGCTCATTCTGGCTCGCGCCGCCAGCCATGGCGCCATGCCAGTGCTGACCTTTGATCAGGGCTTTGCTAATACCGAAGGCGTGAAACTGATCGGCCCCCTCAGCTCTGGCCCTGCTGCAGACCCCGTAACGCCGTGAGCAGAGCCGCCGGGCTCTGGGGATCCACCATCAGCACGCTGCCGCCGGGGGCATGGGCCATCTGCTCGCCCATGGCCATCCAGTCGCCGGCCAGCAGCAACCGCATCGCCTCAGCGGCTTGAGGGTTGGCCTGGATTGCCTCGGCCAGCCGGGTGGCGGCGTCGGCCCTGGCCTGGGCGAGCAGGGTCTGCTGCTGGGCTTGGGCCTGGGCCTCCAGCAGCAGTGCCTCCTGCTTGGCCCTGGCATCGAGCACCAGCGCCTCGGCGCGGCCACGGGCTGCATTGAGCTGGGATTCGCGCTCGCCCTCGGAGCGCAGGATCACTGCCCGCTTCTCCCGCTCGGCGGTCATCTGTTGCTCCATCGCCTGCTGCACCCCACGGGAGGGCTGGATATCGCGCAACTCGACCCGGGTCACCTTCACGCCCCAGGGATCGGTGGCCTGATCCAGCTCCTTGAGCAGCGCCTCATTCACCTCCTGGCGGGTGGTGAAGGTTTGATCCAGGTCGAGCTTGCCCATCTCGGCGCGGATCTGGGTGAGCACCAGGTTCACCATCGCCGCCTGCAGATTGTCTACGGCGTAGTAGGCGAGGGCGTGCTCCAGCAGCTGCCAGTACACCACCGCATCCACCTCGATCGCCACGTTGTCGCAGGTGATGCACTGCTGGGGCGGGATGTCGAGCACCCGCTCCTTGAGCGATTCGTGGCTCACCACCTTTTCGAGCACCGGCAACACCAGCGACAGGCCAGGCTGCAGCTGGCGGTCGTATTTGCCGAGGCGCTCCACCAGCCGCGACTGGCCGCCGCTGGTGACCTTGACGCTGTTGATCCCGAGCAGGGCCATCAGCACTAGGGCGGGTAGACCGAACAGGGCTTCCACGGAATGGCCTCGCACTGGCTTCAGGCTAGGCACCATGGTCGGGCTGCCCCACCCGCCCCTGCCATGGCCGCGCTGACCTGGTTTCTACTGGCGCTGATCCTGCTGGGCGTCAGCTGGCTCGGGGCCGATTTCGACGGCCTGCTGCCCGCCGTTCTGGCTGCCCTGGGGCTGTCCTTACTGCTGGCCGCCGTACCGGCCCTGGGCCCGTCGGCCCAGCTGGGGGTGTTCGCAGGGCTGACCCTGGCCCTGCTGCCCTCTCTGCAGGGCTGGTCGAGGCAGCGCCGAACGCGGGCGATTCCACCAGGCGGCAGCAGCGACCGGGCCAGCGTGATCAGCGGCTTCAGCCCGGGGGAAGAGGCTGGGCGGGTGCGCTGGCAGGGGCAGAGCTGGGCGGCCATCAACCTTGAGCCGGAACGGCAACTGCAGACCGGCGAGGGCGTGCAGGTGATGGGCCGAGAAGGCAACCGCCTACAGGTTCTGGGCGATAGGGTTTGAAGCCGCTCCACTGCGGCCCATGCAGCTACGCATCGGCAACGGATACGACATCCACCGGCTCGTGCCGGGCCGGCCGCTGATCCTGGGCGGCCAGCGGCTGGAGCATCCCGCGGGCCTCGGCCTCGACGGCCACAGCGATGCAGACGTGCTGGTGCACGCGATCATCGATGCCCTGCTGGGGGCCCTTTCCCTGGGCGACATCGGCCTGTATTTCCCGCCAGAAGACCCCCAGTGGCAGGGGGCCGACAGCCTGGTGCTGCTGGAGCAGGTGGGGGCCCTGGTGGCAGAGCGAGGCTGGAGCGTGGTGAATATCGACAGCGTGATCGTCGCCGAGCGCCCCAGGCTCAAGCCCCACATCGGGGCCATGGGCGCCGCCATCGCCGCCCGCATGGGGCTCTCGGCCGACCAGGTGGGCGTCAAGGCCACCACTAACGAAAAACTGGGCGCTGAAGGACGCGAGGAGGGGATCTCCTGCCACGCCGTGGCCCTGTTGCAGAAATGATTGGGGGGCTGGCGAGGTTGCTGGCCCTTGGGCTGTGCCTGGCCATGCTGCTGGCCGGCCATCCCGACAGGGCGATTGCAGGGCGGGATGGCCCCGACGGCGGTTTTGAGGTGGCCGTGGTCGAGCACCTGCGCGTGAAGGTGCCGGCTGAAGCGCGCCAGGAATGGATCGCCGCCGAAGCGAACAGCTGGGAGCCCTGGCTGGCCCAACAGAAAGGATTCCTCGATCGCCAGTTGCTGTGGGACCCCGCCACCGAGGAAGGCACGCTGCTGATTCGCTGGGCCAGCCGGGAGCAGTGGAAAGCAATCCCACCGGCTGAGTTGGATGCGGTGCAGGAGCGCTTCGAGCAGGCGGCCCGCCAGGCCACCGGTAGGCGCCAGGGCAATCCCTTCCCCCTGGTGTTTGAAGGGGAATTGCTACCGCCATGAGCAGCTCCATGAGCAGCGCCATGAGCAGTGAGCACCGCCTGGATCTGGGCCGCCGCCAGCGGCTGGGGATGGTGGAGGCGATCTGGGGCGAAAACAAGAGCGCCGAGCAGATCGCCCGGATCCTGATCGCCACCCACGCCGCCGCTGAACTGGCGCTCGCCACCCGCATCGAGCCCGCAAAAGCCCATGCCGTGGCCCTCGAGCTGGGGCCCAACCTGGCCGAGGAGCTCCAGTTGCAGCACCACCTGCAGGCCCGCTGCCTCACCGCCGGCAGCCTGCCGAACCCCGATCCCAGCCGGGGCCGGGTGGCGGTGCTGGGCGGCGGTACCAGCGACCTGCCGGTGGCGGCGGAGGCCCAGCTGGCCCTGGCCTGCCACGGCATCGCCACCGAGCTGGTGCTCGATGTGGGCGTCGCCGGCCTGCACCGGCTACTAGATCGGCTGGAGGAGCTGCGCAGGGCCCCTGTGCTGATTGCCTGCGCCGGCATGGAGGGAGCCCTGCCGACGGTGCTGGCCGGCCTGCTGCCCCAACCGGTGATCGGCGTGCCGGTGGCAGTGGGCTACGGAGTGAGCGCCGGCGGTATGGCGGCCCTCAACGGCATGCTGGCCAGCTGCGCCCCAGGGCTTCTGGTGGTGAACATCGACAACGGCTACGGCGCCGCGATGGCTGCCCTGCGCATCCTCAACAGCCAGCTCCCAAATGGGGTAGCTGTTGACTCATCAATCCGTGGAACTTAAAGATGTTGCAGCTGGGGGTAGGCGGTGAGCAGTTCTTCGGTGCTCAGCACCTCACCGGCACCCTCTGGTTGCCAGATCACCTCGATCGCAATCAGGTCGTCTGCGCCCACCGCGCCTAGTTGCTGGAGTGCATCCCGCAGTTGATCTGCGCTGCCGGCCCCCTTGATGTTGAGGCGGTTGCGACTGGCCACCAGCAGGGTGATGGCGATGAAATCGCTACTGGCGTCGCTCTCGCCTGAAACAACGCTGGCATCGTTGAAGCGCTGGCCGGAGACATTGCTGGTCACCTCGCGCTGCAGCTTGCTGCGTTCGCCCATCGAGAGACGGTTGAAGGTGGCTTCGGCACTGGCGAATGGCACCTGGCCCACTTCGGCGTTGGCATACACCCAGAGATCGGGGTTGCGCAACATGGCCAGAGTGGTCTCCTGCAGCAATGCCTGCAGGCCTGCCGCACGCCCGGTGTCGGCGCTACCTGCCAGCCGTCGCAGGTCCCGTTGGAGGTCGCGGGCCGAGGCCAGCAGACCAACCTGCAGCTGGCTGATCGTCACGGGGCCATCCGGCCTGCCGTAGCCGAGCTCGGAGCCGCGGCCAGCGGGCAGGGGCCCAGCCTGGCCACCACCGCCCTTAATGGCATTGAGAAGCAGACCCACCACGGCCATCAGCACCAGGAAGCCAAACAGGCCGCCGCCGCCGAAACCGAAGAGGGGAATCAGGAAGGGGAAGCCAATGCCGCCACCGCCATAGCCGCCCCGGTAGCCCCCGTTAAGGCCACCGCCACCCCCGTAGCCACCCCCGCCGTAGCTGCGGGGCATGGAGGGTGCCGAGCGGAAGCTGCCGCCACCGATACGGCCGCCGCTGGCAGCCCAACTGGGGCTGGGATGGGCCAGCAGGAGGGTGAGGGCCAACACGGGTACAACCAGCAGGCTGGCGCAGCGCCGCAGAAGGAAGGGGGTGGAACGCGCCAAGGCGCTTTAAGCAGATAGAAGGAATCTAGGAACCACCACCGACGATGGTGACCACTTCCAGTACGTCGGATTCCACCACCAGCTGCCCGGTCCAGGCCGAGCGGGGCAGGATCGTGCCGTTGAACTCCACCACCACAAGCCGGGGCTGGTAACCCAGCTGGCCGAGGGCTTGCTCCAGGTTGAGACCGGCGGCACAGCGGCGCGCTTCGCCATTTACCACCAGCGTGATCATCCCCTGGCCTCAAGCTCTGCCAACAGGCCGGCAGTGGCCGCCGCGGGATCGGCCGCCGCGGTGATCGCCCGCACCACCGCCACCCGGGTGCCGCCAGCGGCCCGCACGGCCGCCAGGTTGCTGGCATCCACCCCACCGATAGCGAAAAAGGGGATCGGGCTGGCCGCCGCGGCCTGGCGCACGTAGTCGAGGCCCACGGGCTCACGGCCCGGCTTGGTGGGAGTGGCGTGCACGGGGCCCACCCCCAAGTAGTCACAGCCCTCGCTCACCGCCTGCTGCAGCTGGGCCAGGGCATGGGTGCTGCGGCCGATCAGACGATCGGGGCCAAGCAGCTGGCGGGCAATGGCCGGTGGCAGGTCCCCCTGGCCCAGGTGCACCCCGTCGGCCTCAACTGCCAGGGCGATGTCGATCCGGTCGTTGACCAGAAACAGGGCGCCGTGGGCGGTGCAGAGCTGACGCAGGGCGCGGGCCTGGCCGAGCTTCTGCAGGTCGTCGAGGCCGGCGGCCTCCTTGGCCCGGTATTGCACCAGGCGCACTCCGGCCCCGAGGGCGGCGGCCACCACCCCCTCCAGATCGGCCACCGGGGAGGTGACTAGGTAGAGCCGGCAGCTGGCCAGCGCCTCGCGCCGCCCCACCCCGCCAGTGGCGGCGAGGCGACAGGCCTGCAGCAGATCGACTTCCAGGTCGTAGAGCAGGTAGCGCAGGGTGGCGGCCTCCTCGGCCAGCTCCGGATCGCTGCTGCGACCAAACTCCTCCAGCACCCGCAAAGCCTCCTGCACCCGGCCCGCATTGGCACCCACCACGGCACTGGGGCTGCGGCGCTCCGCCTGGGCCGGGTGGCCCAGGCCGGCGGCCGGATCGGTGGCCGTATGGCGGGCGAATTTGTAGCCATCCCGGTGCAGCCGGCCCAGCCGCTGGCGCATGTCCTTGGTGCGGGCCACTAGATCGCCCCGGTCGAGGCCGAAACGGGCCCAGTCCTCGAGCACCCGCAGACCCTCCCGGGCCCGGTCCAGGTTGGCGTCGAGCAGACGATCCCGGGCGGAACGGTCAAAGCTGTCTGGTTCAAAGCTGTCTAGGGTGGAGTCCATCGCGCAGGGGCCAATGGCAGGCGAGCCGGGCGGAGTGGACAAGGCCAATTCCGACAACCCGATGCTGGTGCTGATCTCAGGGATTCTGCTGCTCGGCGGGATTGCCACCTTCATCGGCTGGGGCCTCACCCACGCCTACCCCGCCCCATAGGGCGCGGGCCCGGTCGGCGTCGGCAGCGATCTGGCTGCTGAGGTCTTCGAAACTGGCAAAGGTCTGCTGGCGACGCAGCAGCTGCAGGGGCTGCACCTGCAGCTCCATGCCCACAAGCTCCAGGCGGCGATCGAGCAGGTGAACCTCCACCGCCGAGGGGGCCATCGGATCCACCGTTGGCTGGGGGCCGAGATTCATCACCGCCGGCAGCGTCGGCCCCCCCGCCACTGACACCGCCGCGGCGTACACCCCCTCGAGGGGGAGAAATTTGCGCCCGTCCACCTGCAGATTGGCGGTGGGCCAGCCGAGGGTTTTGCCCAGTCCCCGCCCTGGCACCACCAGGCCTCGGAAGCGATAGGGCCGCTCGAGAAGCCGGTGGGCCTCCGCCACATCCCCCTCGGCCAGCGCTCGACGGATGCGGCTGCTGCTCACCCGCTCCGGGCCATCCCAGAGCATGGGCAGCACCTTCACATCGATGCCGTGGCGCTGGCCGATGGCCGCCAGGGTCTGGCTGTCGCCGCAGCGGCCGGCCCCGAAGCGGAAGTTATCCCCCACGGCAATCCGCCTGGCCCCCAGCTGGTCCAACAGCACCTGCTGAACAAACGCCTCCGGGCTGAGGGCGGCCAACTCCTGGGTAAAGGGCACCAGCACCAGCTGCTGAATGCCGAGCGGCTCGAGCAGGTGCAGCTTCTCAGCGGGCAAATCCAGGGGCAGCCGCGCCTCCCCGTGCAGCACTTCGCGCGGATGGGGCCAGAAACTCACCACCGTTGGGACGGGAGTGGGCACGGCAGCTGGCGTGGAAGCGGGCAGATCCGTGACCGAGGCAATCACCCTTCGGTGGCCCTGGTGCAGGCCATCAAAGCTGCCAAGGGCAATGGCCGTCGGCCGGCGGGCTTCCTGGGGGGATCGCAGGGGTATCAACGCTACGGAAACCAACGGCAACAGAAGCCAAATCGATCTTCCCATGGCACCTTTGGGGCACAAACCGGCACTGGCTGCATGGCTGACCGCCTCGACCTACAGCTGATCGCTGCAGCCCTGCGGCGCATGGGCTGGGTACGCCTCTGGGCCCAGGTGGTGCTGGCCGTGGTGGTGGTCGGCGTCCTGCTGTTCAACAACATCGGCGGCCGCTTGGCAGCCAATTCCTCCCGGGCCCTGGGCCTGGGGCCTGGGATTTCGCTGACAACCCTGGCCTTTCTGCTGCTGCTCTGGTGCATCTGGCAGAGCGGGCTGATCGTGCGCTGCGGCCGGGCCCTGAATTCTCCGGTGCGGCCCAGCAAGGGCGAAACGGCCAAATTGATCAAACGGGGCCTGCTTGCCGATTTGGTGGGTCTGAGCCTGGCGGTGATTGGCTATCAGTCCCTGGCCGGCAGCTTGTTTGTGCAGGCCTCCCAGCAGGTGCCGGGGTTCTTCGGTGCCCAGATCCAGGCAACCCCCGGGACCGCGGGCCGGTTGGTGGGGCTGCCGATCACCTCGATTGAGATGCTGTCCGTACTGGGCAACACCCAGGTGCTGTTTGCCCATCTGATCGGGCTGTGGATCAGCCTCTGGCTGCTGCAGCGGGTTTACCGCTCCACCTGAGCCAGCAGACCACTCAGATCCGGCAGGTCGCGGGTCACCCCACGCCAGAAGATGTCGGGTTGGAGCGGGGTCAGCGAAGGGGCACCGGTATTGATCTGGGCAACATCGGTGGGCCAGCTTTCTGGCCCGGACACCTGGGCTTCGAGGTCATTGACCACCTCCCCTGCCAGCCAGTAGTAGGTGTGCCCGCGGGGGTCCACCCGCTGCTCGAACTGGTCGGTGTAGCGGCGCACCGCCGAGCGACACCAGCGCAACGGCCCGATCGCCTCGGGGGGCCGGGCGGGCACGTTGAGGTTGAGCAACATGTTGTCGGGCCAACCCTCCGCCAGCATGCCCTCGGCCACATCCAGGGCCAGCCTGGCCGCTGCCGCAAACTGACGCCACTGGAAGTCGGCGCTGCTCACCGCCAGGGCGGGCAGGCCCTCGATCGTTCCCTCCATCGCCGCGCTGACGGTGCCGGAGTAGAGGATGTCGGTGCCCAGGTTGGGCCCGTGATTGATGCCGGAGAGCACCAAATCCGGCCACTCATCAAGGAGGGAAAAGAGGGCCAGCTTGACGCAGTCGGAGGGGGTGCCACTGCAGGCCCAGGCCTGCACTCCGTCATCAAACAACTCATCGGCCCGCTCCGCCCGAATCGGGGTCTGCAGGGTGAGGCCATGGCCGGTGGCGGAGCGCTCCTGGTCTGGACACACCACGCTCACCTGGTGGCCGCGGGCCAGGGCTGCATTGGCAAGGGTGCGGATCCCCTCGGCGAAAACGCCGTCGTCGTTGCTGATCAGGATCCTCAACGGTGCCATCGGTCGAAGGGCGATCTCGCCGCAACGTAACGGCCCAGCGCTGGGGCGCCTACTTAAAGTCTCGACTCCCTCCGCACCTGCCGTGAGCGCCACCGTGTCCCTGCAGCAGCTCACCGACCAGCTTGTGGCGCTTGAAAGCGAGGCGGCAGCTGAGATCTCCGCTGCCACAACCGCCGCCGAGCTGGAGGAGCTGCGGGTGGGCCTGCTGGGCAAGAAGGGGCGCCTCTCCGGCCTGCTGGGGGCCATGGGCAAGTTGCCCGGCGACGAACGGCCCCTGATCGGCCAGCGGGCCAACGTGCTCAAGGAGCAGGTGCAAAGCCTGCTCGGCGAGCGGCTGAATGCGGTGAAAACCGCTGCCATGGCAGAGCGCATCGCCCGGGAGAGCCTGGATGTCACGGCCCCCTGCAGCTACACCCCAGCGGGGCATCGCCACCCGCTGATCAGCACGATCGAAGAGATCGTCGACATCTTCAGTGGGCTGGGGTATCGGGTTTCAGAGGGGCCTGAGATCGAAACCGACCACTACAACTTCAGCGCCCTCAACATCCCGGAGCACCATCCGGCCCGGGATATGCAGGACACCTTCTACCTGGGGGAGGGCCGCCTACTGCGCACCCACACTTCACCGGTGCAGATCCGCTACCTGGAACAGAACCCTCCGCCGGTGCGGGTGGTCGCCCCTGGCCGGGTGTATCGGCGCGACCCGGTGGATGCCACCCATTCGCCGGTGTTCCACCAGGTGGAGGTGCTGGCCATCGATGAGGGCCTGGATTTCAGCCACCTGCGCGGCACCGTGACGGCCTTCCTGCAGCAGTTTTTTGGCGACTTGCCGGTGCGCTTCCGGGCCAGCTACTTCCCCTTCACCGAGCCCAGCGCCGAGGTGGATGTGCAGTGGCGGGGCCGCTGGCTGGAGGTGATGGGCTGCGGCATGGTCGACCCCGCCGTGCTCACCGGCATGGGCCTGGATCCGGAACGCTGGAGCGGCTTTGCGGCGGGCCTGGGGGTGGAGCGGTTCTGCATGGTGCGCCACGGCATCGATGACATCCGCCGCCTGTACACCAGTGACCTGCGCTTTCTGGAGCAGTTTTAGGACAACAGGAGCCCTGGGGCGAGCTAGCTGAAACTGGGCCCATAAACTCAGGCAACTCCCCGCCCCCCGATCGGTGCCCCGCGTCGGACTGATCGTGAATGACGGCAAGGGCGTGGCCCTGGCCACTGCCGATGCCATCGAGGCCCGATTCAAGGCGGCCGGCTATGGCGTGGTGCGGGTGAGCAGCTCCGGCGGCATGGTGGGTTTCGCCAACCCAGACCAGCACCTGCGCAGCCGCGGCTATGCGGCCTGCGTGCCGGCAAACTTCGCCCCCGACCTCAGCCTGGCCGTGGTGCTCGGCGGCGACGGCACCGTGCTCTCGGCCGCCCGCCAAACCGCACCCATCGGCGTGCCGATCCTCACGGTCAATACCGGCCATCTGGGCTTTCTGGCGGAGGCCTACCTCAACGAGCTGGAGGCGGCGCTGGACCAGGTGCTCAGCGGTGAGTGGACGGTGGAGGAGCGCACGATGCTGATCGTCAGCGTGATGCGCGGCGAGCAACGCCGCTGGGAAGTGCTCTGTCTCAACGAGATGGCCCTACACCGCGAGCCCCTCACCTCGATGTGCCACTTCGAGATCGCCATCGGCCGCCACGCCCCCGTGGACATCGCCGCAGACGGCGTGATCCTCGCCACCCCAACGGGCTCCACCGCCTATGCCCTCAGCGCCGGCGGCCCGGTGATCACGCCCGACTGTCCCGTGCTGCAGCTCACGCCGATCGCACCCCACTCGCTGGCATCGCGGGCCCTGGTCTTCAGCGACCGGGAGCCGGTGACGGTGTTCCCAGCCACCCCCGAGCGGCTGATGATGGTGGTCGATGGCAGTGCCGGCAGTTACATCTGGCCCGAAGACCGGGTGCTGGTGCGACGCAGCGAGCAACCGGCCCGCTTTGTGCGCCTGGCAGACCACGAGTTTTTCCAGGTGCTGCGCAACAAGCTCGGCTGGGGGTTGCCCCATGTGGCCAAACCCGGCAACGGCATGGCCCCATGAGTGAACCGCTGATCCTGCTGGTGGGAAAGGAGGCTGAAGCCCTGGCCGCGCGGCTGGAGGCATCTGGATACACCTGCAGCACCCCTGCCCGCTCCTCTCCTTCAGCCGCCCCCGCCCCTGCAGCCCCGGCACCCGATGCGGTGCTGCTCTCCGCCGACCAGGCCGGCCGCATCCCGGCGTTGCGGGCCCAATGGGGCGACTTGCCCCTGCTGCTCGATGTGGGCGAGGACACGGTGGAGGCCCGGGTTCTCTGCCTCAGTTCTGGCGCCAACGACTTCTGGCTCTCCAGCCTTGGCCCCAGCGATCTGCTGATGCGCTTGAGGTTGCACCTGGACCGCAGCCGCCGCACCAATATTCCAGTCCAGCTACTGCAGGTGGCCGACCTGGTGGTGAACCCCAGCACTCGTCAGGTCAAGCGGGGATCGCGGCCTGTGGGCCTGACGGCGCGCGAATACCAACTGCTAATGCTGCTGCTGGAGCGCAAGGGCACGGTGGTGGGCCGGGACCTGATCCTGCGCCAGGTGTGGAATGACGACCAGGGCACCACCAGCAACGTGATTGAGGTGTATGTGCGCTACTTGCGCCACAAGCTCGAAGAGGGAGGCGAGCAGCGACTGATCCACACAATCCGGGGCCAGGGCTACTGCCTGAGCCAGGGCATGCCCCAGTTGGAGGGCAGCGCCTGATGGGAGGGCGGGGCTGGCAAGGGCTGGTGCCAGGCTTGGCTCTGTCTGGGGTGGCTCTGTCTGGAGTGGCGGCCCTGCTCTGCGGCTTCTCACCGCCGCCCCAGCAGCTGCCGATCGAGGCTCGCTGGTGCCTGGAGAACGGCCGTTGCATCGAGCTGGAAGTGGCCGATGAATCCCACGAACAGAGCAGGGGCATGCAACTCCGGGGGCCCCTGCCGCCCCTGCGGGGCATGTGGTTCCCCTACAGCCCGCCCTCCCTGGCCCGCTTCTGGATGCACCGCACCCCCGAGCCCCTCGACATGGTTTTTGTGCTGGGAGGCCAGGTGGTGGCCATTGAGGCCCATGCCCAACCCTGCATGAGCCTGCCCTGCCGCAGCTACGGCCCCGACCAGGCCGTGGACGGGGTGCTGGAGCTGGCAGGCGGCCAGGCCGAAGCACTCGGGATCAGGGTGGGCACCCCGGTGCGGATTGAGGCACTTGGGGGCCCGCCTACACCCTGAGCTGCAGCCGGGAGCCGTCCGGTTGACCAGAATCGGAAACATCCGAGCCGATGATCCCGTGCCATCCGCCGCGCCTCCCCCCCAGGGCCGTTGCCCCCAGCGGCTGCGGGCTCCGGGGTGTCGCTCGGGGCACTGATGAATGTGCTGGAGGCCCTCAAGCGGCTCCAGCAGCGTGAAGGCTGGCTGGAGCGCTGCCGTGAGGTGCTGGCGATCGAGGCCCCACCGGCGGCGCTTTGGCAGCTGCTTCTCAATCTGCAGCGGCTGGCAGCCGCCCCTTCAGCACCAGCACCGGATTGAGCGGCGCTAGGCGGGTGCCGCCCGCTAAAGGCGCCCCCCGCCAGGCCTGGAGCTGGGCCACCGCCACGGCGCAGCCGGCCCGCTCCAGCGGGGGCCGCAACTCCGCCAGGGCCTCCAGTGTGGCTAGGGGGATCACCACCACGCCACCGGGCCGCAGCCGCTGCAGCACCGCCGCCAGCACGGCCGCCCGCTCGCGGCCGCCGCCGCCGATCAGCACCCGGTCGGGATCGGGAAGTTGCGCCAGGGCCTCGGGAGCCCGGCCCTCGCTGATCCCCGCCGGCTCCACCCCCAGCCGCTGGGCGTTGGCAGCGATCAGGGCTGCAGAGCCGCCCCGGGCCTCCAGGGCCCAGAGCTTGAGGCCAGGCCGCAACCGCAGGGCCTCAAGCCCCACCGAACCCACGCCAGCGCCGATATCCCAGAGCACGCCGGCCTCCGGCAGCTCCAGATCGGCCAGCAGCTGGATGCGTACCTCGCGCTTGGTCATCAGGCCGGGGCGGTCGTCGTGCTGGAGAAAGAGGCCGTCGTCGAGGCCGAACAGGGGCAGGGAAGCGGGGGTGACGGGAGCGGGGGGCTCGGCGATCAGCAGCACTAGGTGCAGCGGATCGCAGTCCAGGGGCAAGGGGGCCCCGGGGGCCAGCCGCTGCACCCGCTCCGCCGGATGGCCCAGCCGCTCGCACAGCCAAAAGGCATAGGCCGCCTCCAGGCCTGAGGCCGCCAGAATCCTCCGCACTTCCTCGGGGCCGCCGCGGCTTGGGTCGGTGAGCACCGCCAGGGCACTGGGGCGCTTCTGCAGGGCGGTCGCCAGGGGTTCGGGGTCGCGGCCGTGCAGGCTGATCCAGCTGGCGTCCTGCCAGGGGCGGCCGAGGCGGGCAAAGGCCAGCTGCAGCGAGCTGGGGGCGGGATGAAAGCGCAGCTGGGCCGCCGGGAGGCGCTGCAGCAACAGGCGGCCGATGCCAAACCAGAGGGGGTCGCCGCTGGCGAGCAGGACGGCCGGGCGGCCCGCCGCCAGGGCCTGCTCCACGGCCCCGAAGATCAACTCCGGCCGGTCGCTGGCCAGCAGCTGGGGGCAAGGGCTCCCCGCTGAGATGCGCCCGGCCGCCTGCTCGGCCCGCCACCAGGGCTCCAGCTCCGCCAGCAGCCGGGCAGGAGCCAGCAGCAGCTGGGCAGCCCGCACCAGGGCCAGGCTGGGGGGCACCAAGCCGGCCAAACCACCGGCATCGGTGCCGATCACCTCCAACACGGCCAACTCCGCCAGGGTGTCCTTGCCAATGGAGCCATGATGCCCAGCCGAGAGCACCCCCGCCCGTCCATGAGCGACCGCCGCCAGCGCATCCACGACCTGGTGCTCGCCCTACTGGCCCAGCAACAAGACCTGGAGCTGCTGGCCGGGGATGGCACGGGCCTGCCCAGCGGGGATCCCGGCAACTGGATCGAGCGCAATCGCCGGGTGGTGCAGCGCTACCAGGCCCTGGTGCGCTCCGCCGTGACCCTCGACGCCCTGGTGGATCAGGAGGTGAATGGGGGCTTTCAGGCGCCAAAGCAGCCCGCTTCCTGATCTCGCAGACAATGAATTTTTCGTCGCGGTTCAATAACAGTGGTGGCGCTTACGGCACTCCTCACTGCGACCCGCTGCGCCTGGTGCTGGCGGGAGGCATGGGTTCCATCGGCGCAACCTCTACAGACTGCCCTGGGGCTTCGTGAGCTCAGCCCCGTTACCAGATCCGGCCGATTCGGTGGTGTGTACGTGCTTCAACCGGCCGGAAAAAATCAAGCCCGCGCTGTTCGCTGGCTGGCTGTAAATCCTGCGCCAGGTGCCGGACTCGCTGCTGTGGATCATCAACGACCACCCCCTGGTGGAGGAGCGGATGCGCGCCCGGCTGGCAGCGGCGGGTACCTGGAGAACCTGCTGGAGCGGCTCCTTGTGGTGGAGCCAGAGCATCGCGACGCAATGGATGCGCACTAAAATGCTTGGCCCTGGAGCATGCGCACCACCCTGGAGCTGCCGGATCCGCTATTCGCACGGCTGAAAGCCAGGGCGGCTAATGAGGGTGTCACCCTCAAGCAATTGCTGTGCAGCTACGTGGAACAAGGGCTCGGCGCCGCAGCCACCCGCGCCGAGCTGAAGCGGTCCGCAGCAACCCTGCCGCGCCTGGACGGGTCGCTGGCAATCAAGGGGCAGCAGCTCAGCAATGCCGGCCTGTTCGATCTGCTCGACCCGTGAGCACCACAGCCGATCTGCCGGATCTGAATGTCTGGTTGGAGTTGGTCTGGCCGAAACACAGCCATCACCAACATGCCTTTCACTACTGGGAAGTCCAGGCCTCTGATCAGGTGCTGTATGGCTGGCGCCTGGTGAGTTTCGATCGCTATTTCGAACGATTTGCAGGCCTGCAGAGGCTGCCGCTGCCGTGAGGCCATTGGGGCTGCAGCGATCGAGCCCCTGCGCAATCTCTCCTTCAGCGGCGGGCATCCTGCAGCGGGCAGCCATAGGCATGAAACGCCCCATCGGCGCTCACCAGCAGCAGCGATTCGCTGATCGACTGGGCCACGAGCAGGCGGTCAAACGGATCGCGGTGATGGAGGGGCAACTGCTCAAGCGTCAGCAGATGGGGAAGATCAAGCGGCAGGAGCTCGAAGCCGCACTCCTGAGCCCATGGAATCGCTTGGGCGGCCGAGAGCGGCATGTCGCTGCGAGTCAGGGCGTACTTGATGGCGATCTCCCAGAGCGACACATGGCTGATCAGCACGCTGCTGGCCTCGGTGGTGATCAGATCGCGGCTGCGCGGGCCCAGCCTGGGCTCATCACTGATCGCCCAGAGGAAGGCGTGGGTGTCGAGCAGGAGGCGCATCAGGGCTGCTCAAACAGCTCGGCGATCAGCGGATTGGCGGCATCGATCGAATCGGGAACCGTGAACTGACCGCGGGCCACCCCCAGACGCCGGGGCTGCGCAGCCCCCTGCAGGGCGGTGAGCCGCGCCACCGGCCTGCCGTTGCGGGCGATCACCACCTCGCTTGCCGCACCGGTTTCGATCGCCTCCACCAG